>JAHKBB010000035.1 GCA_018826445.1 Patescibacteria group bacterium
CGTTTCTCCGCTTCTGTGTGACACAACACAGGTCCATCCCGCTCCTTTTGCGGTATGAATCGCATCCAAAGTTTCCGTCAGCGTTCCGATTTGGTTCACTTTAATAAGAATCGAGCTGCAAGTATCTTCGGAAATTCCTTTTTTCAGTCTTTCAACATTGGTAACAAGCAAATCATCTCCAACTATTTGCACTTTGTCTCCAACTTTTGCTTTCAATTTTGCAAATCCGGCCCAATCATCCTCATCAAACGGATCCTCCATGGAGATGATCGGATATTTTTCAGCGAGACCGGCATAATATTCAACCAATTCGCCGGTAGAGAGTTCACGAGCCTCCCCAGCCACCTTTATATGGTATTTTCCATCCTCGTAAAACTCTGAAGCGGCCGCGTCTATAGCGAGAAGTACATCTTTACCCGCTTCATACCCGGCGGCGGAAACAGCCTTCAATATATAATCAAAAGCCGCTTCATTATTCGGCAGATTCGGCGCAAATCCACCCTCGTCTCCAACTGCGGTCCCGAGCCCATTTTCTTTCAGAATCTTCTTCAAGCTGTGAAAAATCTCAGCTCCCATCCGAAGCGCGTCCGCGAAAGTTTTGGCCGACACGGGCACAATCATAAATTCCTGAATATCCAGCCCGCTATCCGCATGCTTTCCGCCATTCATAATGTTCATCATAGGTGTAGGAAGAAGCGTCGCATCCTCATTCAGGTACTTATACAAAGAAACCTTCCTTTCCTTAGCCGCCGCGTGCGCGCATGCGAGAGAAACGCCCAAAATAGCATTTGCCCCAAGCCGACTCTTGTTCGCTGTCCCATCTAATTCAATCAGCATCTTGTCCAATTCCCTCTGGTCAAACACATCATGCCCCTTAACTTTCTTGAAAATCTCCCCATTTACGTTCCGCACCGCCTTCCGCACTCCTTTCCCGCCATATCGGCTTTCTCCATCTCTCAACTCACAAGCCTCATGCGCGCCCGTAGAAGCGCCACTTGGGACAATAGCCCGAGCGGTCACATTCTCGGTGGAAAGCTCAACTTCAACGGTCGGATTGCCCCGAGAATCCAGCACTTCCCGCGCATGAATATTTTGAATAGTAGCCATAATTGAAGTTTTTTAATTATTTCAATAGTAACCTTAATTGCGAAATCTCTCATTTTCAAGTATTTTATCAGCGACGGGAAGCGTTAGCGATCCCGTCGCTGACAATTCAAAAAAATTTAACCCTTTATTAAAAATGGTAATTACTTGGCACGGAGACACATGTTTCACAATCAAAAACAAGAAGACAAATCTTGTAATTGACCCATACAAAGACATAAAAGAAGCTCCGAACAAAGCGGATGTGGTGCTTGTTGGAAATGAAAACCGCGAACTTGTAAAATTCCCGGAAGAAACAATCATATTCAACTGGCCGGGAGAATATGAAACCCGCGGAATCCCAATAATAGCTCTCAAAGCCTGGGACAAAAGCCTGAGCGATGAAAAAGATAAGAATAAAGGCAACCAGGTCAACGTCTTTAAATTCGAAGTGGAAGGAATAAACATCTGCCACCTCACGAATATAGGACATTCTATAAAAAGCGATATGGTGGAAGATCTTGGAGACATCGATGTGCTTTTCATTCCAGCGGGAGACAGCGGAAACCTCCCGGCAAAAAAAGCTCATGAAATCCTCGAACAAATAGATCCACGCGCAATCATACTAATGGGAAAAGGCTCATTCGCGGAATTCCTTAAAGAAAGTGGGGCCCAAATAGAAGAACGGGAAAAATTCGAAGTAACCGTAAAATCCCAATTTCAGGAGGACAGGACGGAATATGTACTTTTACAAAAATCTTAGACCCCGCCCCCGTAGTTCAACGGATAGAATAAGGGACTCCTAAGCCTTAGATACAGGTTCAATTCCTGTCGGGGGCACCATTAAAGGACATAAAAAAAACGCCCAGTACCGGTAACGGAATGGGCGGGGTTCGTACCGCTTGAGATGATATTATCTACGGCTCCTTTCGTAACTCGTAATATCCTTCTGCGGTATCTACGACCGCGGAAATAGTATCAAAACTCTTTAGAAATAGCAATAGTAAAAACTCACAAAATACCCCTTGACAAGTTTTTCAACTTGTGTTATTATACAGACGTGATGATGGAAAGGTGTCTTCGGGCATCGGTCCGTTTTCACACTGATAACCTTATTTCTTCGCTTCGGCCTTGAAATAAAGTTATCGCCCTTCCTTCCCATTTCATTTGGCTTCGGTCAGATGATATGGGATTGGAACTTTGGGCCCTTCGACTTTTGTTAGTTCGCTGATAGAAGCCGTAGGGCCTTTTTTATTCCGGGATGGAAAAATCTCCAGGTTAGAAAAATCTATCCCGGAGTTGACATATACTTTAGACAGGCTGGGAAAAACTGCTAAAATGTAGCGGCTATGAAAAAGTACCTAGTCCGCACATACGGCTGTCAGATGAATTACTCCGACACGGAGCGTATTAAAACCGTGCTTGAAAATCTTGGGATGAGGGAAGCAAAAGGAGAGCAGGAGGCAGACATGATCATATACAACACCTGTTCCGTGAAGCAGAAAGCGGAGGATAAGGTGTATGGCCAGCTTCATAATGATTCGAAACTTAAACAAAAACCTCTACTCGGAATTACGGGATGTATGGTTCGAAAGACCGGTACCAGGAAATCCGGAAAGAAAGATAAATTGCTGAATAGACTGAAAAAACTGGATTTTGTGTTTCGGATAGAAGATTTGGGTGAACTGGCTGGAATTTTGGGAATCGGAGAAAACAGCCTGGAAAATTATTTTAAAATCACACCAAAATACACTTCCAAAGTTCAGGCTTTTGTTCCAATCGGTACCGGATGCGACAAATACTGCGCGTACTGCATCGTTCCATTTGCCAGAGGTCGGGAGAAAAGCCGCCATCCGGATGAGATTTTCGAGGAATGCAAGAAATTGGTTGAGAATGGATGCGTTGAAATTACACTTTTGGGGCAAACAGTGGATTCATACGGGCTAAGTGACATGGATAAAAAGACAGGGATTTTTGAGATGAAAGGAAAGGAGACCCCATTCGGACAACTTTTAAGGAGAATCGATACGCTAAAGGGGAAGGGACTAGAAAGATTGCGGTTCACTTCTTCACATCCAAAGGATTTTACAGATCAGCTTATTGAAACAATCGCGGAATTGGAAACTTTGATGCCGTATATTCATCTGCCGGTTCAAGCTGGTGACAACGAGGTTTTGAAAAGGATGAATCGCACTTATACAATTGAACAATTCATGAAAATAATAAATAAAATAAAGAAAGAAATGCCGGACTGTGCGATTTCCACGGACGTAATTGTGGGATTTTGCGGGGAGACGGATGAGGAATTTTTCCGTACATGCAAAATGTTTGAGAAAGCGGAATTTGATCACGCGTATATTTCCAGGTATTCACCGCGAATGGGGACGGTCTCGGCAAAAACCATGGAGGATGATGTGTCCGGGGAGGAAAAAGCGCGGAGATGGCACAGGCTGAATGATTTGCTCAAGAGAACGGCCAAGCGGAATCTGAAAAAGCATATCGGGAAGAAAGTGAATGTGCTTGTTGAAAAATGGGAGGATGGCGTTTGTAATGGAAGGAGCGAGTATTTTAAAGAAGTCCAGTTTGGGGGAAGTGAAAAGATGGTTGGAAAGATAGTGCCGGTCGAAATAACAGGGCACAAAGAATGGATTCTCACCGGCGCTTGCAATTTCAAAAAGGTAAAATAGTAAAATAGTAAAAAATTTTTACTATTTTACAAATTCAAAAACACACTCCCCCTCCAACCTTTAAACTCCTACAACGGCTTTCACTCTGCGGATTCCGGCACTTGAAGATTGCTCTTTTTTTATCTTGAAGCTTTTTAGTTCACCGGTGCTTTTTGCGTGAGGGCCGCCGCATATTTCTTTGCTGAAATCACCCATAGTATAGATCTTCACGATGTCTCCGTATTTACATTCGAAAAGGCCGATTGCGCCGGCGTCTTTTGCTTTCTCTACGGACATTTCCTCACACGATATGGGAAGGTCGGCCGCGATTTGCTTATTTACAATCTTTTCAACCTCCGCAATCTGTTCCGGAGTCATTTTGTCAGGATAATTGAAATCAAAGCGAAGACGTTCTCCCGTGATATTTGAGCCCCTTTGCTCAACGTGATCGCCGAGGACCATGCGAAGAGCTTTGTGAAGCAGATGAGTGGCCGTGTGGAGTTTGCGAACTTCCCCACTGTGATCCGCGAGTCCGCCGGAGAACTTTCCTTCAGCTCCCGCGCGGGATTGGTCTTGATGCTTTTTGAATAATTCTTCAAATGCGCGCTTCAGATTCTTTTTGACAGGAATATTTTTTTCTTTTGCGAGATCGAGCGACATTTCCACGGGAAAACCGTAGGTTTCGTATAAACGGAATGCGTTTAAGCCGGTAAGTTCACCCGCAACCGCCTTGTCGAATTCGCGAAGACCTCGTTCTAATGTCTGACTGAACTTCTCTTCTTCTTCGCTAAGGTCGTTTAGGATATCACTGCGGAGCTTATCCAAATCCGGATAAGCGTCTTTGTAGGTTTCGATGAAGACAGATGCTATTTCGTGGGTAAACGGCTTGTCGATGCCGATTTTCTTTCCTTGGCGGATCGCGCGCCGGATCAAGCGGCGAAGGACATATCCTTGGTCGAGATTAGACGGCTTTATACGCGCCGGATCCGCTAGCAGAAATACAGCGGCGCGCAAATGGTCCGCAATAATCCTGGTCGCGATCATATCATGCATGACGCCAAGCTCATTTATCTTCTCTATCGCATCTCTGAACAACTCCGTTTCAAACAGAGTTTCTTTGTCCTGCAATATTGCCAATGTTCTTTCAAATCCCATTCCGGTATCAACATTCTTTTGGCTCAAAGGCCCATAAGTTCCGTCTTCTTTCTTGTTGTATTCCATAAATACATCATTCCAAACCTCCACATACTTTCCGCAATCACATGAAGGGCCATTTTCATCGCATCCGGGACACTTGTCCACTCCGGTATCATAAAACATCTCTGTATCAGGTCCACATGGGCCGGTTTGCCCGGCCGGTCCCCACCAGTTCTCTTTCTTTCCAAAAAGATAAATTTGCCCCGTACCCGCGGGCTCTCCGCGTTTGTGTTTCCTAAACCCTATACTCTTCCAAACTCTCACAGCCTCTTCGTCCCTCGGCGCATCGCTGTCGCCCGCAAAACACGATACACACAGCCGATCCGCCGGCAGCCTAAGAACCTCGGTCAAAAATTCATAACTCATTTTTATCGCCCCCTCTTTGAAATAGTCTCCCAGCGACCAATTCCCAAGCATTTCAAAGAAAGTAAGGTGAGTCGTATCTCCGACCTTATCTATATCATCTGTTCGGAGACACTTTTGCACATTTACAAGCTTTGTTCCGGACGGGTGCTTCTCTCCCATCAAAAATGGCACAAGCGGATGCATCCCGGCGGTAGTAAAAAGTACGGTCGGGTCATTCTCGGGCACGAGCGAAGCACCCGGAATCTCTTTATGTCCATGCCGGTCTACAAAAAAGTCTATAAATGCCCTTCTGAGTTCGTTTGCAGTCATAAAAAATCATTTATGCAACAAAGATTCTACTCGAGTTCTTGAGATTTGCAAACAGATATGCCATATTGCATATACATAAAAATAACAAATATAAATGGGAAAGAAATCGAAGGCGAAAAAAGTCAAAAAAGCAGCCGCGAAGGCGGCTCCGGCAAAAGAAGATCTCAAAAAAGTTAAGAAAATTTTCTATTCAAAAAGGAAAATAAAGGGCGCTTTGCTATTTTTAGCGGGTTTGATCCTTCTCGGAATTGTCGGAACGCTTATATATTTCAAGCTTGAGCCAACCCCACTGGCGAAAATGCTTCCTCAGGACAAAACAATTGGCTTTATCGAAGTTGACATTGGTGATCAGCAGGTGATAAACGCACAAAACCTTTTAGAAAAACACGAAATATACGGGCCGGAAAGAATAAAGTCGCTTGTATACGATGTAACAGGGGTGAGCTTTGACGACGCGGCATTCATCGGAGAGAAAATCGGCCTTGGATTCATGCAGCTGGATGAAAGCGGAGCGATCCCGCTGGTGTTTTTAAGCGTAAAAGACCACGGAGACGCAATACGATTCCTCCGAAACCTGGCCATCAAAGAAAAGGGAGACGCATTCACATGTGAAAAAGTGGAAGGATACGAACTTTGCGGATATAAACTCAGCTACAACGTCGCACTAACCTTCTACAAAGACTATCTCGTGCTCTCTCCGTCCAAACAAGTTCTCCTGGAAATGCGAAAAAATGACGACAAAGTTTCCAGAAACAGAAAATTTATCCAAATCCGCGACAATTTACCGGCGAGAAATCTTGCATTTATATACGTGGACGCGCAAACAGCGCTCAAATCCCTTTTTGAAAACAAAAGTTTTGTAGAAAAGAAAGGGTATGAACTTTCCGCGCTTGCTCCACTCCTCCAAATTTTCAAATCACACGGAACTGTACTGATCGCACAGGAAAATAACCTGGCAATGCAAACATATACATACATGGACAAGGACAAACTTTCAGAAGAAAGCTTCATTTCGTTCAGCAGAAAATATGCATCCAAACTCTCAAAATACGTAGATAAAACGCCGGTAGCATTTTTTGGCGGTCACAACATCACAAAACAGCTCCAAAGAGTATCAAAACTGATAAGCACAGATACTCGCACAGCGGAAATTTTGCTGGATGGCGTACTGAAAGCCCAAGTAAAGAAATATTTTGGTGATGAAGTTGGGCTCGAAGAGGACATCTACCCGATCATTGAAAACGAATACGCGTTTGTCGCGGACCCGGACTACAAAGTAATCTTGGAATTAAATGGCACAGAAAGAGAGAAAGTCGAGAAACTACTCGATAATTTTGTGGAAGTCAACGCGGTCTTCGCGCCGAAAGTAATCGAAACAGAACTGGAAGATGGAACGATCTCAAAGGAGATTGTGGCTTCGGAGGAAGAAGTGGAAGAAATAAAAGAAGTCTACAAAGGAGTCGACACAACCTCGTTGAAATTGGGAGAAAAATCTTGGGGAATTTACTACGCATTCCTAAGCGACGTCGCAATATTCGCGAGCTCAAAGGAATCCCTTCAAAAATCAATAGACCTATACAAAGATCCACAAGAAAGCTTGCAGGAAAGCGCCGCGTTTAAGGCGTTATTTGCTCCAATAATTCGAAACAACGATGAAATTTCATTTATAAACTTCAGCTTCCTGCTCGACAAGCTAAACGTCGAAGGTGAGTACAGGAAATATTTCGATCCGATTAGCACAGTTGTTTCAGGCAAGAACTACTTTGATGATGGTATTTCAACCACTCATTACATACTTGTAAAATGAAAAAACGCAGAGTTTTACAAGACATCACGCCGCAGTTTAAGAAGATAAATAAACACAAACTGGCACATGCCGGTATTATTACCGTTTTTGTGCTTGGCCTTCTCATCATAACGCTGGCGAATCTCATCGATATATATAGTGAGAGCAAAGACGTGACAACCAGACTTTCAAAGACTTCATACGCAAACTACGAAACTTTGCTTGAGGAAGTAAAAAATCTTCACTCACTCTCAAAAAGCTCAATAGAATTACAGGGAGACCTACTGCAAGGGGGCAGATATTTGCTTGATGCCGTGAATCACGTTGGGAATATCATAGAAAGTTTGAAACTTTTGGACGTAAAAAGCCTGGAAGATATTTCTCTAATAATAGAACACAGAAAGCAAGTGGTAACGGATACATCAGACGAACTCAAACAAGCGGAAGAAAAGCTTCTATTGGCGGAGAAATCGGTTCTCCAGGAGGGTTTAAAAGAACGTTTGCCGGAAATAAAATCCAAACTTGCAGAAATTTCCGACTTTGTGGAAAAATCTTCCACCAACATTCCGGCATTGGAAAAATTACTCGGCATCCATCATCCGCACAGATACTTAATTCTATTCCAAAACAACCAGGAATCCAGACCGACAGGCGGATTTATCGGCAGCCTTCTCCTCCTGGATATAAACGACGGTGAAATCACCAAAACGGATGTGATGGACGTATACGACCTCGACGGACAATATCATGAACATATAGAACCCCCGGCGGAAATCAGGGAATTAACACCGGAATGGAGGCTTCGCGACTCAAACTATTGGCCGGACTTCTCCGTGTCAGGCGAAAAAGCGGCATGGTTCTTCCAGAAA
>JAHKBB010000133.1 GCA_018826445.1 Patescibacteria group bacterium
GGCCACTAACGCGCTGTTCAAGATTAATATATTCTTCCAACTCCATATTAGGCCAGAAATTGATAAGCTGAATGCGCTCGTTGGGCGACCCAATGCGATCGATGCGACCAAAGCGCTGAATGATACGCACCGGGTTCCAGTGAATGTCATAATTGATAACGGTATCACAGTCCTGGAGATTCTGTCCCTCGCTGATGCAATCGGTAGCTATGAGCAAGTCGATTTCGCCTTCGTCGGCGAGGTCTTCAGGTCGCTCCTTGGAAAAGGGTGAAAAAGATGTAATTATGCTGGCGAAATCCTTGCGCAGCTTAGGTAACGTCGTCTGGTTATGGCCTGCACCGGTGACGAGAGCTGAGTGCAAGCCAAGCTCTTTCTGTGCCCACCCCGAAAGCTCTTGGTAAAGATAATGGGCAGTATCGGCAAACGCGGTGAAAACAATGACCTTCAAATTCCCTTCATTGAGCGGCTGGCGGCACTTGCGTTCAATGGTATCGCGGAGAGCGCCAAGTTTAGCATCACGCGCTGCGTCTACCTGTTGTGCCGCCGAAAGGAGAGTAGCGAGCCGGTTGCGGTCTTCAATAAGGTCCTGTCGCCATCGTATCAGATCCACATCCTGGAGTAGCACCTTGACCTTACGCCCAACCAGCAGACTCTCGAAAGCTGCGTCATCAACATCTACATTCTCGATATCGATCTCTTCCATCTCCTCCGCGTGGGTCTCGATCTTAGCCAGTGTAGCCTTCACGTCGGCGATCTGACGGGTAAGCGTGAGAGCAAAGGAGGTAACCGAACTCTCCATTCGCTTCAGGACATTTATACGAAGGAGATGGACAAGGCTTTCCTCGCGGTCCACCTGACGGAAGAAACTTTCGCCACCGCGAATTCGCGTGCTGTATTTAGCATCGTAGGCCGCCTGCTTATGCGGTAGCACGTACCTCAATGGCGCATATGACGCGAGGGTGAGGCGGCGAATCTCGTCATTAATCTCCCGAATCGAGCGAAATTCACCCGCAAGATCCACGTCAGGCTTAATATTTATAGGTTTGAGTCGCTCCGGGAAGCGTCCCGTCTCGTCGGTGCCGTAGTACTTCTCTATGTGTTTGCGGGAGCGGGCGATGGTCAGCAGGTCGAGCAGCTTGAAGTAGTCGAACCCGAGCATGTCAATAAGCCGGGAGGGTCGGCGGTCGGCATCTTCCAGGGCGAGCCAACGGTTGAATTGAAGCTGCGCCTGGCGAACCGTCACCTCAATACTGGAAATGCCGTGGGTTGACAGAGCTATGTCATCCGACTCCGTGACGAAAGCGATTTGGTTTTTGAGGTCGGCGAGGCGGTTGTTGACCGGCGTGGCGGAAAGCATGAGGACGCGGGTCTTGACGCCTTCTTTTATGATACGCCGCATGAGACGGTCATAGCGAGTCTCGCGGTCATTGTGTGTGGACTTGTTACGGAAGTTATGTGATTCGTCGATGACCACAAGGTCATAGTTCCCCCAATTGACATGCGCGAGGTCGATATCGCCGGAAGTTCCACCATCGCGGGAGAGATCAGTGTGATTGAGCACGTCATAGTTGAAGCGATCGGAAGCAAGGAAATTACGACGATCGTTAGCTTTGTAGAGTGTCCAATTGTCGCGAAGTCGCTTGGGCACCAGTACCAGCACGCGGTCGTTACGGAGCTCATAGTATTTTATAATAGCAAGAGCCTCGAAGGTTTTACCTAGGCCTACGCTGTCAGCGATAATACAGCCGCCCAGGCGCTCTAGCTTGTCTATTGCCCCGATAACACCGTCTCTTTGGAACTTGAACAACTTCTTCCAAACAATAGTGTTGCGGATGCCGGTAGCGGATTTAACGATCCGGTCTTCGTCCAGTTGGTCCCCAAGGTCTTTGAAAATGTGGTGAAGTGTCAGGTTGTAGATGAGCGAGGGGGCCTTAGGATCGATAAGTTCCTGAAGACGAGAAAGGAATGCATTCTTGTACTGACCCGAGGTGGGTAGTGTATTCCAAAGGCTAGTGAACCAAGAACCCAGGACGGCAGATTCCTCAAGTTTTTCGGAACACTGGATCAAACTGAATTGATTGCCAGGCGTGATGCCCAAACCTTCTGTCGTGAATGCGCAGTTGCCAGTGATGACACGATATAACTCTGATTCCGGCTTACCAGCGATGAGGATGGATTGGGGCAACAATGACGGCGCAGCGCGCAAATCCACCTTCTTTTTGATCCATGCGGCACATTCGAGA
>JAHKBB010000036.1 GCA_018826445.1 Patescibacteria group bacterium
ACCTCGCGACAAAAAACTCACGCGACCCGCGAAAAACAGCTCACACGAAAAACAAACCCCAATTCGAAAAACACCAAAAAACTGTCAACACGAAATTCACACCTTCCGCGCGAAACTCTCGAAAACCTCCAAAAAACACCAAAAAGCCGTCAATACATTTTTTACACCCTCCGCGCAAAACCTCCAAAAACCACCAAAACCCGTCAACGCAAAATTCCCACCTTCTTCACATCCAAAACAAACCCCAAACCCCGGCCACAGCCTCACCAAAAACCCGTCACCACGAAATTCCCACATTCTTTAAAAGCAATCCGCGGACCTCTCACCACCCCACAAAATTCAAACTATTTCTCCCCCTCCGAGGACTTTTGAGCCCTCATAGAAGACAACCGATTGGCCCGGGGTGATGGCTCTTTGTTTTTGCGCAAATCTAAGGTACCCGGTCCCCTTTTTTATTTCGAGCACAGCGGATTTGACCGGGAATCTGTGACGGATTTTTGCTTTCACCTTTATTGGTTTTTGAGGCATCCCACCGGAAGAAAATGAGAGGTTTTTTATCTTCATTTCTTGGGTAAATGTATCCTTGTTTTTCCCGACAATGAGAGTGTTGTTTTTTGCGTCTAGTCCCGCTACATACCATGGATCACGTGTTCCCCCTATCCCAATCCCCTTTCTTTGGCCTATCGTATAGAGCGCGAGCCCTTCGTGCTCACCTATTGCTTCCCCATCCACTGTTTTTATCGGACCTTTTTTGAGGTCGCGTTTGGTTAGGTATCTTTTTAGGAATGGCGTGTGGTCTTTTTCAGGGAAAAAGCATACTCCCTGACTTTCACGGATCTTTTTCACCTCCTTTACGCCCAGTTTTTGTGCAAGGCGCCGTACTTGATCTTTTGTGTAGTTTCCAAGTGGAAAGATTACGTGTTTCAATTGGTCTTGATCGAGTTTGTATAGGAAGTAGCTTTGATCCTTGTCTTTGTCTTTTCCCGCGTGGAGCTCGTATTTGTTACCTTTTTTAATGACTTTCACGTAATGGCCTGTCGCGACATAATCCGCTCCCATGGATTTTGCAAAATCGAGTAATGCGCCGAACTTAATGGTCTTGTTGCACATTACGCACGGGTTTGGAGTTATGATCTTTTTGTGAGAATCAATAAAGTAGTCCACGACTCTTTCTTTGAATTTTTTGCTGACGTCTAATACGCAAACCTGCATCCCGAGTCTTGCTGCGATTTTTTGTGCCCGAAGCATGCTTTCTCTCGAACAACACTTGTTTTCTGCTGACGCGGCATTGGATTTGCCGTCGAACCAAAATTGCATGTATACACCGACACAGTTGTACCCTTGTTTGCGTAAAAGCGCCGCAACAACGGAGGAATCGATCCCTCCGGACATTGCGACCACGATTTTGGCTTTCTTGGGGGTGCGTACGGTCATAATGCAATGAGGAGAATACCTAAACAATGTTTTTTTTACAAACAAATTTGACCCTTACTACTGACTGTGGCAGAATGTAAGCCTCTTAAAAATTGACTTTTATGCCCCAAAAAAAGTCAGATGGTTTGGAGCTCAAAGAAATTATCAAGGAGATAACTTCATACTTGCCGAAGTTTGATTCGGAGAAGTTTAAAAAGGCTTTTGGGTTTGCGAAAAGCGCTCATAAGGGACAAAAAAGAAAGGATGATAGTCCATATATAGTTCATCCCGTTGCGACTGCATCTGTTTTGGCTGATTTGCATGCGGATGAGGATACGCTTATTGCCGCTTTGCTTCACGATGTTCCTGAAGATACGAAGAAAACCATTGAAGACATCGAGAAAACCTTTGGGAAACAAGTTTCGTTTCTTGTGGATGGCATTACAAAATTGTCAAAGGTTTATTACCGTCATGACATGGCGGAGAGACAGGTTGAATCTTTGAAAAAGCTTCTGATCCATTCCGCGAAGGATCCAAGAGTGATTTTGATAAAGCTGGCTGATCGTCTGCATAATATGAGGACATTGAAGCATGTAAGACCGGATAAGCAGATGAGAATTGCAAAGGAAACGAAGGAAATTTATGTGCCGATGGCAAATCTTTTTGGGCTGAAGGAATTATCAAATGAATTACAGGATCTGTGCTTCTATCATTTGTATCCTGAAGAATACAGGAAAGTTGTGCAGAAAATTGATAAATCGAATCTAAAATTAAAGAGCCTTTTGGGAAAAACTTTGGAACTTATTAAAAAAGAATTAAAAAAGGAGAAGATCACCGCGGATTTAACCGGACGAACGAGAAGTCTTCACACGATTTTCAAGAAATTGAAAGCCAGTTCTAAAGATGTATCTAAGCTCGAGGATGTCATTTTGATTCGAATCATTACAAACAAACCTGCAAATTGCTACAGGACTCTTGGCATTGCTCATACGCTTTTCAAGCCGAAGACCGGGATGTTTAAGGATTATATTGCGATGCCGAAATCAAACGGATACCAAAGTCTTCATACAACTGTTTTTGGGTTCAATGGAGTTTCAACGGAAATACAAATTCGCACACAAAGGATGCATGAGGAGGCCGAGTATGGGATTCTTTCAAGGTATTTTGCGATGCGGAAGGGGAAAACCATGAAATTGGACAAGGATAGTCGCGCAAAATGGGTGGATAAGATACTTGAAATTCAAAAAGTCGAGCATGACAGCATAGAATTTATCGAAGATTTAAAGCAGGATATTTTTGAGGATCGGATTTTTGTGTTTACTCCCAAGGGAGATTCTATCGATCTGCCGAGAGGCGCGACTTGTATAGATCTTGCATACGCTATCCATTCCGATATCGGGCATTGTGCAAATGGCGCGGAGGTAAACGGTACTGTGGTTCCACTAACCACAACTTTGAAGACCGGAGATATCGTAAAAATCAAAACCGGTTCGGAGAAAAGTCCACATCTTTATTGGCTTGATTTTGCTAAAACTAACGTGGCAAAGCAGCGCATTCGCGAATTTTTGAGCAAAGAAAGCGGAGCGAAGAAGATTCACAGAGGAAGAAATATTTTAAACAAAGAGTTGGAGAGTGCGGGCATTGGATTTGTAGAAGATCTTAATTTCAAGAAGGTTCAACAGGTTATGAGAAATGAGCATGACAAGTTTTTTGAGACTAAAAATGATCTTTTGGTGGCTGTTGGAGAGGGAAGCGTGAAGCCTATCACAATTGCTAATATATTTTTGAAGGAAAAGACCCCTGCCAAGAAACTTGCGAAATCTGTGCGTGTTGGGATTCAGGTTCTTTGTGAAGATAGAGTTGGGCTTCTTCGCGATCTAACCAATGTTGCTGCTAGATTTTCTTTAAATTTATGTGGAGTTAAAGCTTTCTATTCCAGGTATATGCGTTTGCATTTTGTGAGGTTGCAATTTGACGTGGATAGTTATGACAAATTGAGTCAGCTTCTAAAACACATGGAACGAGTAGAAGGAGTACATGGAATTGTCAGGGTATTCCCCTGGCGGCACTTC
>JAHKBB010000037.1 GCA_018826445.1 Patescibacteria group bacterium
AAAAGCGTATTCGTGCAGTTGTTCCCGAGGCTTTTAGTCCCGAGGGCGTGTATAAAAGGCTTGTTGAGCAAGAGGTTGGTGATGGACATAGTATCAAGATTTCCGTGGATGGGTTGTCTGAGGAAGCCCTCTCTGTTTTGATGGAGTATTTGGAAGCTGGATTTTTGGAGATACATGCTACAGATGATAATGGACTTTGCATTGATCTGAAGAATGTTAGTGATTTGGCTCGGGTTCCCGAGGAGCGGAAATATCATCTGCTTGTTACCAAGAAAAAGGAAGGTGGTATTTACAACAGATTGGTTCCTGAGGCGGTCGAAGCCATGCAATATAGGTTGAGGGGTGTTGGTATGGAGTCTCAAGCCATGTGTGAATTGGATAAATCCAGAGTTGTTAAGCCCGCGAATATAGGAAATGTTCCTGCGGGTGGTTGGGAGCAGCCTCATTTTATGAGAAGGATTATTTTGGCCGCTCAATTCCCCGGATTTGATATTGCTGTGGGTGGAGATGAAGAGAACTTGTTAAGTCGCGGAATCCGCTCTTACAGTGAACAAATCCCTGAATATCCTCCGACTGGCGGTTTTCCGGAATTTGTTGACTTTGCGATGAGACAGGCTGAAAGAATGGCAAAGAAGCAGGGAGCAAATTCTGTTTTGGAAGAAAAGGGGATTGTTCCCACTTCCGGTGCGGCTAATGCGATCATTGATTTAAGAATGGCTGTGGCCGGCGGATGCAGAGTTGTCCATCTTCTTCCGAGCTATCCTCCACAATATGAGTTTGAGGAGAGACTTGCTCGTATAAAAGATCCAAATGCGCGAGCGCTTGGGTCTTCTTTAATACCGAATAGAGAAGCCGGGAAATGGGATGTGAATTTTGGTGATTTGGATGCGCAGCTTTCCAATCCGGATATTAGTATTGGTGTTATTTCTGTGGTTAATCCCGGTAATCCTACCGGAGAGGTGCTGTTGCGTGACGATATGGTTAAGATTTTTGAACTCGCGAAGAAACATGGATGCGTGGTTGAGTGCGATGAAACTTATTGGCAGCTTGTGAGAAAGGGTGTGGAGTTTGTTTCGGCCGGTGTTCTTTCTGCGCAAATGGGAGTTCCCGCTGTTGTTTACAGAAGTATTTCGAAAGATATTTGTCAATGCGGCGGCAAATTCGGGTGGATGGAGTTCTATAATCCGAATGATGATCCGAGAATGGAGGAATTGAGAGATGCTTGTTATAGGGTGCAGATGGAGAAAGTTGGAGCTACGTCTTTGCCTCAGCTCACATCGCCGCGTATTTATGAGCATCCTGAATTTCCCGCTTATTTGGAAGGATTTAATAGGGAATTGTTTGGAATTGCGGACGAAGTTGCAGGATATTTGAATCGGATCAAAGGGGGATTTTGCATCCCCGCCAGAGGCGCCATGTATAGTGCATTTATCTTTGATGAAGGGGTTTTGAATGGGGGTCAAACCTTGCCGATTGAGCATAATGGTGTTAGGGGACTTGCCGAGATGAATAACGGTAAGTCGAACAGAACGCCTGATGATAGGTTTTGCTCGTATATTTCTGCCGCGACCGGTGTTCTTGTTACTCCTTTGAATTCCGGATTTAAAGGGCCGCTCGGGTTCCGTGTTTGTAATTTGGAAAGAGATTCGGAAAAACGCAGAGATATGATGGAGGCGCTTGTAGCTGCGGCAAATGCATATATTGCTTCTCCACCTAGGCTTTGAACTTTTTCCCTTCGTACTGGACGATTTTAAGGACGTCTTGCTGGCCGAGGATTTCTTTGGAGAGTTCATCGTCATACTCTTCGTCGAAGTAGACTTCTTCGATGCCGGCGTTGATGATCATTTTGAGGCAGATGACGCATGGTGACGCGTTGCAGTATAGGGTGCCGCCTTCTATGCCGATGCCGAATTTTGCGGCTTGGGTGATGGCATTTTGTTCTGCGTGCGTCCCGCGGCAGAGTTCGTGGCGTTGGCCGGATGGGACAGAAAGTTTTGCCCGCAGGCAGCCGCCAAGTTCTGCGCAGTGCGGGACGCCGCGGGGCGCACCGTTGTAGCCGGCTGTAAGCTGTTGTTTGTCTTTTGCAATCACGGCACCGACCTTTCTGCGAAGGCAGGTGCTGCGTTTTGCCCAAGTGTATGCGAGTTCCATAAAAATTTCATTGAATGACGGACGGTCGGTGCCGTTTAAAAGCCCAAGAAAATGTTCGATTTTCTTGTCCATTTCGTTAAGCGGGCCTTCATTTATGATGAGAAAGTCGCAGTCATCAACGCATTTTTTAACCTGTTGACCGGTTGCGGTTTCGCTCTTACCCTTTTCTTTATCAAGTTTTTCTAAAATCTCTTCTTCGGAGAGAACTTCGCCTACGCGGGCGCGGGATTGGATTCTTTTTACTATGGTTTCCGGCTTTGCTGTGATGCCGATTATTTGAAAGCCTGTAAGCTTGCGAAGTTCTTTTACTTCTTCCGGATTGCGAATGCCGTCTACGACCCAATCAATGTCAGGTGATGTTTCGATTTCAGCGCGGACTCGTTGACCGAGTACGCCGGGTCCTTGTTCCTCGCGGAGTGAGTTGCCGGCTTGCTGCAGATTTTCCCGGCTGTGGTCAAGTCCGCGTGTGTCCGCCTCTTTCCTCACGATATCCGATAATGAAATATACTTAAATCAG
>JAHKBB010000038.1 GCA_018826445.1 Patescibacteria group bacterium
CTATTCTAAAGAAATTTAAAGCACAAGTGCGCTTGCATCCTTGAAAATAAGAGCGCTGTTGCTTTTGCGGAGGCAAGGAGCAGTTCATCGGCTACCCATGAGATAGTATTTGTGGAAATAAAAGATGTCTCAATGGTAAAAGAATGGCAGAAGGCTTGCGGTATTGCATCGGGATTACCCAGAAGAATATCACAAGCTCGTTTTAATTAAAAAATTAGCTACGTCAGTAATGACAAGGCACAAATAATAGAAAAGGAGGATTGCTATGCAACGAAAGAACAGAATCTTGACGGGCGACAGACCAACGGGTCAGCTACATCTTGGACACTATGTCGGTACATTGAAAAATCGCGTTCATCTCCAAGATGAATACGATTGCTTCTTCATTGTTGCCGATCTACAAGTCCTTACTGATCATCTCGAAAATCATAGCTCTATCGAGGGCAATGTTTTCGAGGTAATGTGCGACTATCTCGGTGTTGGACTCGAACCAGAAAACACTTTTTTTGTGCAGTCGCAAGTGCCAGAGCTTGCCGAACTGACAATGTATTTCTCGTTTTTGGTCACGCTTACATGTCTACAGCGGAATCCAACGGTCAAAGACGAGGCAAAAACCTACGGAGTTACGAACATCAGTTACGGATTTCTTGGGTATCCTATTTCGCAAGCCGCGGATATTCTCGCGTTTAAAGCCGACCTGATACCAGTTGGTCAAGATCAACTGCCTCATATTGAACAAACGCGGGAAATTGTACGGTCTTTCAACCGAGTTTTTAACAAGGAAATATTCGCACTTCCCGAGCCTTTGGTGGGAGAAGTACCAATACTTGTCGGTACAGATGGAACAAACAAGATGAGTAAA
Source organism: Patescibacteria group bacterium (assembly GCA_018826445.1). Taxonomy (GTDB): domain Bacteria; phylum Patescibacteriota; class Gracilibacteria; order UBA1369; family JAHKBB01; genus JAHKBB01. Next base: position 863 of record JAHKBB010000038.1, read on the forward strand.
AGCCTCGATAACTTCGTAGCGTTTGCTCATTCGCCGGAAGAAACAGAACGCCGCATTCTCAACATGGTCACGGATCGAAAACGAGCATACCGTAAAGATCCGGGCCACCCAGATGAATGTTTTGCATTCAAATACTGGTCCATTTTTGCTCCAACTGATACATTAGTAGTTCGCCAAGAATGCGAAACAGCAACTAGGGGATGCAAAGAATGCAAGGCACAACTTGCTCAAAAGCTCAATGAACATCTTGCAGAAATTCGCAATCGACGTCAATGCTATGCCTCGCAACCGGATTTCGTGTGGGATATTCTTGCTACTGGCACAAAACGAGCTAGAGCGGTCGCTAATGAGACGTTGATGGAAGTTCGTGAAGCGATGAAAATCTCTTTCCCAAAACTTGGAGATCTAAAAGGAGGAAGATAAAATGCAAATCATCGACTTCACAAAACTAAATTATCAGCGCCTACATGTAGCAATGGCTGATACGGGAGTGACAAATTTCAACAATCTGTCATTCCCAACAATTCTTGAACGACTTGATTTAAGCTCAAACAGGATTACGGAGGAATGGTTTCCTGTGCAACAAACCGGCGGCAAAATCGATCTTTCAGGAAGTATTCAGGAGATTAGACAACGAAAGGAAATTGTTGACGCGATCGGTCCTACAAAAATCTCGTCCAATACACCCATCTGCTTCTCGACATTCGTAGGGATTAAACCCAAAGAATATCTTAAGCAGTATGTCGATGTGGCGAAGATCCTTTGTGAACCGCCTTGCGGACTACAATTTGTAGTATGGTTAGAAGATACTCTGACGATATTAAAAAACGGCTGGGATGCGCTGATGGCACAAAAAGCTGTTAACGCATACAGAACATTTTTCCGGAAAGAGTTTCCCGACAGCCAGGTACTACTCAGTAGTGAAGTGTCCCCGGTAGGTATTCCTCAAAGTTTTGCCGAGAAACTTTCCGCAATAACCGTTGAGGAATTTCTTTCCGCATTGCCATTTCACTTGAGAAATCCGATGTTTGTAAAAACATTGGATGTTGTCCACTTCGCTTGGAACTGTTACCTGCTACATCGATTGCCAGGTGTTTATCTATCTGGAATCAACAATAAACGACACTTCCAGCTCTTTCGCAAAGTTTCCGGTCAACAAATAACGGCTATGCTTTTGCCGTTAGGATCCGAAAACCTTGCAAACTAATAAACACATAGCCCCTTAAATGAAAAATCTCGAGGGGCTTTTTTTGGATAGTTTTAGGATTCTTTTTAAATTTTTTCAAAAGTAATTATGTCTCCAATTTTTGCATTTAATTCTTTAGCTCCATTTTCTCGCACCTTGCCTAATTCTGGTAAACCGAAAGAGCTTCCTGAATAAATTACCCATTCTCCAGTATCTCGGCTCATCATTCTTTTTGCATAAACCGTCTTTAATGTTTTTTCGTTAATATTAACTTCTAATTTATCGCCTTCATTTAATCCAGTTAATTCATCAACAAATTTCATTAATCCAAAATTATCAATATGCACGATAGTTCCTTTGGCGACATCAAGTTTAATAACTTTTTCAATATCAAATGGATGCCCCATTTCTTTTAATGGTTTGCCCATTGCTATCTGTGCTACTGCGGGAGCATGAACATATTTCCCGCCAAACGGGAAAAATCCAGGATCATTTAATTCATATAGTTCCTCTACACCAAAATCTCTAAAAAACCAAGTAAAAACGCCGGTATTTGCTCCCATAAAATAAAAA
>JAHKBB010000140.1 GCA_018826445.1 Patescibacteria group bacterium
AAGACGCAAGGATTATTTTCCAGCTGAGCGATCTGTTCGCTCGAGAAGATTGTTCTCATGTGTTCTTTTGTTAATTGATATTAATTCTAACAAAAGAAAACCGACCTGTGTCCACTTTTTGGGGTACAGATCATGGAGCGGGTGACGGGACTCGAACCCGTATCAACAGCTTGGAAGGCTGTGGTAATAGCCCTTATACGACACCCGCATGTTTTCAAAAATAGAAGTTGGGATACGAGGGCTATTCTAGCTGAGTCGAAATTAAATTTCAACGGTTTCCCCTGTTTTTGGAACGTGGACAGACTTGTAGCCTTCGCCGGCGAGGATCTTTGAGAAGGCATCTGTGCTTTCTTTTTCGCCGTGCACGAGGAAGATTTTCTTTAGGTTTTTCACTTTGCTGACGTAATCCAAGAGATCCGAGCGATCCGCATGGGCGGAGAATGCGTCGAGGACGTGTACGTCGCACCTGAGTCTGTGAGGTTCACCGAATATGTTTACAACAGGTTGTTTTTCGAGGATTTTGCGGCCGAGTGTGTGTTCTGCCTGGTATCCAACGATCAGCACCGCGTTGCGTTTGTCTTCGATATTGTTTTTGAGGTGGTGCAAAATCCGCCCATACTCACACATACCGGATGCGGAGATGATGATCGCGGGAGTTTTTAGGTTGTTTAGAGCTTTGGATTCGTCCACGCTGTGTGTGTATTTAAGTTTGCCGAAACCAAATGGGTTCTCGTTGTTATCTAAAAACTCCCGATATGTTTCCTCATCGAAACATTCCGGGTGAGACTTAAACACCTCGGTTACATTACCTGAGAGTGGGCTGTCTACGAATATCGGAATTTCCGGAATCCTTTTGTTTTTCCATAGAACATTTAGGTAGTATACAATTTCTTGTGTTCGTTCCAGTGAGAACGCCGGAATGATGATTTTCCCGTTCCTTTTTGCTACTTCATTCACTATTTCCGCAAACTTGTCTTCGATATCCAAAACAGATTTATGCAATCTGTTGCCATATGTAGTTTCTGTGATTAAAACATCGCTTTCCGGCATTACAACCGGATCCTGGAGAATTGGGATGTTTTTTCGTCCCAAATCGCCTGTAAAGCCGAATTTTATGTGTTTTTTTGTCTTTTTATCATAAATAATCAAATGTACGATAGCGGACCCGAGAATATGCCCTGCATCATAAAAACATCCAACAACTCCATCTGTTACCACAAAACATCTCTCGTACGAAACTCCAACAAATCTTGTCAGAATTTCACGAGCGTCCTCTTCCGTATACAGTGGTTCTATCGGCGCTTCTCCTTTCTTTCTTTTCTTTCTATTGTAGTACTCTGCGTCTTTTTCTTGGATGTATGCGCCATCCAAAAGCATATAGTTGCAAAGATCTCGCGTAGCAAATGTGGAGTACACGGGACCATCGAATCCCCCCTTTGCCAGGAGTGGAAGTCTCCCTGAGTGGTCAATGTGCGCGTGTGACAAAATCACTGCGTCTATTTTTTTTGGATCAAATAAGAATTTTCTGTTTTTTGCGTCCGCCTTTTTTCGGCGGCCTTGGAACATCCCGCAATCTAAAAGGATTTTCTTTCCATTAACTTCGATCAAGTGCTGAGACCCGGTCACTTCACCTGCTGCACCGCAAAACTTGATTTTCATAATCTATGTTTATTTTTTGGCATTATACCATATTCTGTCTGGAAAATCTAGTGCGGTTCAGGAGTAAAACGCGGCTGGCTCGCCTCGCTTTTCATCGGATATATCTCGTATTTAAATTCATCATTTTCAATGGTTATTCCGATCGCCAGCCCTTCCTGCACATCCTGCCTGAAGTATTGATCAAACACATAATTCCCGAGCGAATAGAAAATCTTCTTGCCGTTGTATTCTCCCACATCCTGCACAACGTGTGGATGGTGGCCTAAAACAGTATCCGCGCCCGCATCGATAAATTTCTTTGCCAACTCCTCCTGCCTCTTATCGTGCACTCCTTGATATTCATGACCCCAGTGAGGAAAAACAATTATATAATCCACGCCCGGTTTTTCTCTTTCAATGAGTGCCAGGGCCTTATCCACGTCCAATTTCCCAAAGGTGTCATTGAGACCGATGAAGGCGATCTTCTTACCCTTAACTTTCTTGTAATATACGGGAGACAGATCCACATCCTTGTAGTGCCCATAGTACCCGACTCCCGCCTCGGAAAGGAACTTTTTTGTCTCTTCGTATCCCGCATCTCCCCTGTTATTTGTATGATTATTGGCCAAACTGACCGCATCAAACCCCAAATTGCTTAAAATTTGCGCTGTATCGGGCGGGAAACCGAAAGTAAGGGAAAGTCCGCCTGTAATGTACCTCTCGGTTATAGGGCCCTCTAAATTAGCCGTAATTAGGTCAAATTGGCCTATCCACTCCTTATTCCCGAAAGTCTTCTTAAACGGATAATACAGGTCATCATTGCGCTCCATTAGAACCCTCACATACCGGCCGAGCATTATATCCCCAAATGCCAGAATCCTCACCGGCTCCTCCTTAATTGTGAAAATCTTCTGCGGCGTAAAAAACAACGCAAAATTCATCAAACAAACCAGCGCCAATACCACAATCTTTTTCATACTCCTAATATATACGAAAAGAGCCCTTATATGTAAAGGCCCTTTTCGCTTCGCTAAATGAATATAGTCAAGTGAACTATATACTCGTTGCTTCCGTGTATTTCTTGAGCAGGTATACGACTTTTGCCGCTTCGGCTCTTGTCATTGGTCTTGTCGGCTCGAAAACAGTTCCTCCAACTCCTTTGACGATTCCAAGAAGTCGTGCCTTTTCAACCCATGGTTTTGACCAATCGACTACGTCCGAGAAGTATGATTTTTTGTAAGTTCCCGGATCAACATCAAATCCCGCCAATGCGATTTTTGTCGCCTCCGCTCTTGTCACAAGGTCATTAGGCCTAAAAACTCTCTTGTCAATGTGTCCGTTTGGATACCCTTCAACTACTTCAAGCATGTACGCTTGAGCAATCCAAGGCTTTTGCCAATAATAGAGATCGGGGAAGAATCTAGGACAGGTTGCTCCCGTACAGTCATATGCCCCCGCTCCTGATGCGGCCATCACGAGCTTCACCATTTCGGCTCTTGTAACATACTGACAAGGTTTAAATTTGTCATTTCCGTACCCAATCATAATTCCTTCCGCTCTCAAAGCGGTGATATACTGGTTTGACCAAGGCGCGCATGAAAAATACAGATCAGAATTATATGGGGGAATGTACTGACATCCTTTTTCTTCATCCCAAGCGTTTGAATATTGACTACATGTACAAACCGGAGCGTTTCCTTTAAATGACAACTTTCCGCCGGAGTTTTGACATACGCTTATGTACTTGGATTGATCCACGTTCTTGATATAATACTCGTTTGCGTTCATTGCGGTTAGATTGCTTTTCGTTTTCTTTGAGCTGTCCACTCCTCCACCTCCACTACCTGATGGTCCACTACTGAAATTTGCCGTACCGCAGCCCCCGCAGCCTGTTTGTCCGCCGCCGGTTGGTGGTGGAGTCACACTTTCACACGCATCCCCGATTCCGTCACCGTCCGTATCTTTCTGATCTGCATTGGGAGTGTTTGGACAATTATCTGTTGCGTTTGGAACTCCGTCGCCATCTGTATCTGTAGGAGTCACACTTTCACACGCGTCGCCGATTCCGTCACCGTCTGTATCCGCTTGATCCGGATTTGCTATTGTTGGACAATTATCTGACCTGTCCGTAATACCGTCACCGTCTGTATCAACAAATCCTCCATCTTCGTCGCATGCGTCTCCGATCCCGTCATTGTCTATGTCTGACTGATCTGGATTTAAATTGTTCGGACAGTTGTCCGTTGTGTCCGGAACACCGTCACCGTCTGTATCAGTGGTTCCGGGGTCTGATCCGCAATTATTATTGTAATAATTACTTAGTATGTTTTGAGTTGGTACGTCTACTCTATATGTACCCGGGTTGTTCAAAATCGCTTGAATCGCATCGCAACCTATAGAAAAACTGAGCTGTGTACATGCTGTTCCTCCAAGAGGAAGATACCAACCTGGGGGACAAACATCTGGAATTTCCGGGTCGTTATCGTTTACCGGATCACAAGCGTCTCCGATTCCGTCATTGTCCACGTCCGCTTGATCTGGATTTGCTATCCTTAGACAGTTGTCGTCTTTATCCGGAACTCCGTCACCGTCTGTATCGGTCGGGTCTGGATCCCCGGTTCCTCCGAGATCACAGTATTCAACGATTTCCTGATAGGTCATTTGACCTGTCGTTAGCCACTCTTGCATCTCCTGATATGTACAGAAAACAGCGTTCGCTTGTGGAACGAGCGGCGCGAGCGGCAGTACGAGCATTGTGATGCCCGCGAGCAAGGAAACGATTTTATTCATTTTACGCATGTTAATAAGTGTTAGTTAATAGGTTGCGTTATATAAAGGAAACAGTTCTATCACAAAAGTTGGGGATATGTCAAGTGTTTTTATGAGGTGTTCCGGAACACTCGTTTCCTAACCTGCAAAAAATCGTATTCCGGAGTTGTCAGAAATTTTTCAACGTTCAGATCGAAGCCTATACCATTCTTTCGAATCATTTCCATTTTATACTTAGGCAAAGTTCAGACAACGTTGGTATTCAATGTTTCATGAGCAGGTCTCAGCAAGTCTTCTCCCTATATTACAATAAGAGACATCGCCGAACAGGACCGGTTTTTGATGGTAGGTACAACGCGAAGTTGATCGACGACGACAAGTACTATGCGAACATTTGGAATTATATTTTGAATAATCCAATTAAGCCTTAGTTTCGTTTCCGCAGCCATTTCAGAGCCGCTTTGCGGTCTCGGATCTCTCCGGCGAGTTGCCGCTCGTAGAGTTCGTCAAGGATTTCGCCGACGGCGGGGCCGGGCTTGATCCCGAGTTCTTTCATGACGTTTAAACCTGTTAGGAGAGGTTTTGGGGCGTGGGGCATGTGGGTGAGATCGTGTTTGTAGAGTTCGAGAAGCCGGTCGTACATACCGAGATCGACGGGTTCTATTCCGGCGGCGTCGACGCGGAAGAGTTCGAGTAGGTGTGGAAAGCGCGAGCCGAGGAACCATTTGCGGCGGGTGCCTGTTCCCATTTCAAAGAGTGGGACGACCATCATGTGGTGGGAGATGAGCCAGCAGATCTCATCGACGTCTTTTTTAGGTAAGCGCAAGCGCCCGAGAATCCCCCTGGCGATTTCTGCGCCTTTTTCACAGTGGCCGTCGTACCGGATGCGTTCGGTAAGTTTTATGGTTGAGGGTTTGCCGATGTCGTGGAGTAGTGCGGCCCAGCGAAGGATCAGGCTGGCATCGGGTTTCAGCGCCCCAAATACCGCCATCGTGTGGTCCCATACGTCCCCTTCCGTATGGAATTCAACGGGTTGGGGGCAGCCTTTCAGCTCTTGGAGTTCGGGCAGGATTTCGTGAAGTAGTTCGAGGTCGCTTAGCTCTTCCAGTGCGCAGGTCGTGTTTGGGTTCAGGAGAATTTTGTTTAATTCGTCGCGAATCCGTTCGTTTGAGACTTTGTTGGCCAATTTTGCGTGCTTCTCGAGAGCTTTGTACGTTTCTTGGTCGTATTGAAAATTGAATTGGTTTTTGAATCGGACTGCGCGGAGAATTCGTAAATGGTCCTCAAGGATTCGTTCATGCGGGTCGCCGATGAACCGGATTAGACGTGCTTCCAGGTCTTTTTCGCCGCCGACGTAGTCGATGACTTTGTCTTCTGTTGGATCGTAGAATATGCCGTTAATTGTGAAGTCTCTGCGGAGCGCATCTTCTTTTGCGTTGGTGAATTCGATTTTGCTTGGACGGCGTCCGTCTTTGTGTTCGATATCAGAGCGGAATGTCGCAATTTCAAAGTGATGCCTGTTTTGAACAGCTATAATTACACCGAATTGTTTGCCTACGGGAATGGTTTCCTCGAGGAGATCCTCGATTTCATCGGGCTTGGCGCTTGTGGCAATGTCAAAATCCTGCGGCTCGATCCCAAGAAGCATGTCGCGAACACACCCGCCCGCCCAGTATGCTATGTGGCCGGCTTTTTTGAGAATTTCAATAATTTGGATTGAAGTTGGCTTCATTTGTCACATTATACTATGCCTCCGCTGTGACTGCGAACATTCGGACATTTCCATCAGGAGATAGCGGATCTCCTTTCTCGTTTGGAACTAATTTAATATTTTTAAAGCCCGCTTCTTCAAGCATACGTTTGAGAATCGGGAATGCGTCTTTCTTCATGTAATCCATAGCCTGAACTTTTCCCAAATCATGTTCTTCTCCCTGTTCATCAATGTATATTCTGTTAAACACGTTTTTCCTGATTTTTCCAAGATCGGAATAAGGTTGTAGTTGCGTGGATTCTTGATCTCCATATTTAAAATAAAAACCATCACCCCTGTCCTCATCTCTTAGCAAATCGAGTCCCGGATTATAACTAACTTTTGTTCTTTTACTCAAATTTGCATCTACTTTAAAATCACCTGCTACTGACCTCATGTCGTTCCTCCACTGTATAGCCAACTTTCCGCCCGGGACCAGTAATTTGTGCCAATCTGATAATGCCTTACAATGTGCTTCATGTGTTCCGAGATACATGAATGAAGTCCCCATGCATGTGATTGCTTTATATTGCTTCTTGGTTTCTAAATCTCCCATATCTCTTACTTCATAGTTAACATTTCCTACTATGTGATAGGCATCTTTTCTCGTCTGTTGTTGCAAACTATCAATGTCTTTTGCCTGATTAATGAGGTTTTCACTTAGGTCGGTAGCGGTTACGTCTGCTCCAGTTCTTCTGGATATCAGCCTGGCGTGCTCTCCTATACCTGACGCAACGTCCAACACTTTATCCCCAGGTCTTAAGTTTAGATTCCCTTTTTTTAAGACGAAATTTACTTCTCTTTCGTATCTCTCTTTTATTGGAAGCCCGTGAAGCACTAAGCTCTCTATTTCAGCGGTTCTTTGATACCACGTGTTATTGTAATGGTCATTACTTTCTGCTCTCATTTATTTTTATTAAATCTTTATATTATACCAAAAAATTGCCTTTTTTTCGAGTTTCGAATAACATGGTCGCGCAGTCTAACCCTCAGATTGCAACATTATGGTTTTGTGTTGTTTCTGGGAACGTTCCGAAATTTTAACCTGTAGAATTGTGAAAATTCTCGGGATCGAAACATCTTGTGACGAAACAGCATGCGCGGTTGTTGAAGACGGAACGCGGATTTTGTCAGACGTTATTTATTCACAGGTTGATCTGCATGCGAAAACAGGAGGGGTCGTACCGGAAGTTGCCGCGCGTGAACATGTTCTCAAGATGATTCCGGTTCTGGAGGAAGCGATACGGGATCACGCGCCGGATACGATCGCGGTTACGAAGGGTCCGGGACTCGTCAGTTCCCTCATTATCGGGACAACGACGGCCTCCGTGTTTTCTATGGTGCAAAGGCTGCCAATCATTCCTGTAAATCATATAGAAGCCCATATTTACGGCAACTGGCTCGGCCGCGAAAATGATCTCCCGGAATTTCCTATCCTTATACTGACGGTTTCCGGCGGGCACAATGAACTGTATCTGATGCGCGGCCACGGAGATCTTGAGATCGTAGGTGAAACGCGGGATGACGCGGCCGGGGAGGCTTTTGATAAGGTTGCGCGACTCCTTGAGCTTGGGTATCCGGGCGGGCCGGCTATCGCGAAGGCTGCTATTAATGGAGATCTGAAAAAGTATGATTTCCCGCGCTCGTATTTGGAAAAAGGCAGTCTGGACTTTAGTTTTTCGGGGCTAAAGACGTCTGTGTTGGATTTGGTAAAGAAGCAGGACGGCCTAACACCTGAATTTGTTAATGATTGCGCGGCTTCATTCCAGGAAGCTGTCTGCGAAGTTTTGAGCGACAAAGTTTTGACGGCGATTGCGAAATACAATCCTAAGGAAGTGCATCTGGCAGGTGGAGTTTCCGCGAATTTGCGGCTTAGAGAAATGATGGAGGAGAAAATTGGGGGCCGAGCCATATTTAGGTATCCGAAGGAGCTGTCATATTGTACTGACAACGCGGCGATGGTAGCCGCGTGCGGATATTATTCTTATTCGAAAGAAAAACATAAAGCTTCCAATGTGACCCCGGTGGCGAACTTTTAATATATTTTGTCTAATTCTTCTTGTGTTAATTAATTACAACCTTTAAAATTAACTCCTTTTGTGTGCAAAAGGGCGAACTCTGGCTTGTGGCCAGTGGTTTGCCGTCGCTACAAAAGTTCCATTGTTTTCCAGGAGCTCTCTAAGGAGAACTTCCTGTGAAGATATGATCATTGACAAGCAGTTAGATAAATTCAGACACCTTACTATTTTCGGTGTCGTGTTGAGGGACACGATTCACCGAATGGATACAAACGTTGGTTCCGAGGTTTCGGGACCACGACACACATTCTCCACAATCACATGGCCTGTGGTGGAGAGTAAACATTGTCCGGAAGGACAAAAGGAGGTAAGGGCCATGCCTATGCTCATGTTATTCACATTCGCGCTCACGGACAAGCTCAAGAACTTGTTCGGGCACGACCCGAAGTGGCGGACTAAGCCGCTTCCGACAACGGGGCACCCTCCCGGCGCCCCATTCATCATCGTCAACGAGGTCATGGAGCGATTCTCGTACTACGGCATGAGGGCGGTCCTCATGATCGTGATCACCACCCTGCTCCCCTTCGACCAGATCATGACCGAGGAGGAGGCGAACGAGCTGTTTCACGGCTTCATCGTGTGGAACTACGCGTTTCCTATCCTCGGAGCCATCATCGCGGATGCGTTCCTGGGGAAGTACCGGACCGTCTTGTACCTCTCCCTGGTCTACGCCGCAGGATGCTTTGTTCTCGCCAGCGACCAGTCGATTGGCTCGATCAAGCTGGGCCTCATGTTGATCGCCATCGGCAGTGGCGGGATCAAACCGTGCGTGGTCGCCTACCTCGGCGATCAGTATGGGGAGGAGAACAAGAGTCTGGTCAACAAGACCATCACCCGTTTCTACCAGGGCATCAACCTCGGTGCGCTTCTGTCTATCTTCCTGACTCCATTGCTCCTGCAATGGTTCGGTCCGGAAGTGGCCTTCGGCGTCCCGGCGGTGGGCATGCTGCTCGCGACCTTCGTCTTCTGGACTGGTCGCAACAAGTACGCCCACAGTGTCCCGAAGGGGTTCAGCCAGGTTATGACCGAGTTGCGCGTGGGGCTGAAGCCCCTCCTGAAGCTCGTCGGCCTGTACCTCTTCATGTCCGCCTTCTTCTGCATCTACGACCAGAGTGGCGGCGAGTGGATACTTCAGGCCAGAAAGATGGACCTCAACTTCTTGGGGTTCGAGTGGTTGGCGGCACAAGTGCAGATGCTCAACCCGCTGATCATCGTTCTGTTTTCGGGCTTCCTTGAGGACAAGCTTTACCCACGCATCAAGAAGCTCCTCGGTTCGGAGCTCTCGGTGATCACCGTGGGGCTGGGCCTCACCTGCCTCTCCTTCATGATGGTGACGTTTGTCGAGATCAAGCTCGAAGACGACATCCTCATGAGCATCGGCTGGCAGTTGGGCGCCTACGTCCTGCTGACCATCGGAGAGGTCTTCGCCTACCTCTCGGCCATGCAGATCTCGTACAGGAAGGCAATGCCCTCGATGAAGTCCTTCGTCCAGGCCGTCTTTCTCTTATCGGTCGCCCTTGGCAACCTCTTCACGCAGCAGGTCAACGGCGTGATCCAGCAGGATCCCCCGACCTTCGCGCCCGACGTGATCGGTGAGTACGTTCTTAGCCTCACCGCTTCCGACGGCCAGAGCGAGAGCACTTCCGAGTGTACCCTCGTCGTAATGTCCGACGCCGACTACGCGGTCCACGATGCGAAGGTGAAGGAGGGCCAGAAGGCAGATCAGCTCGACAAGAGCCTGAAGGGAACGGCTGGCAGGGACCGTGCGGTTAAGCTCGGGCGCACCGATGTTCCTCTGTACGGCAGTGCCGGATCTGGCAAGTTGGGCATCAAGACCTTCAACTACGCCTGGTCCATCAAGAGCCTGCCGGAGGGGAGTAAAATGACCCTCACCGACATGGGCGGTCTTGACCGGCGTCTTGCTTCCTTCACCCCGGACGTGTTTGGGCTGTACACGTTCGGCTTCGAGGCCCGCCTCGACGCCGAGAAGATCACCGACGAAGTGGTGGTCAACGTGACAGACAAGAACCTTCCCCCGGTCGTTCTCGCCAGCGCGAGTCCAGTGAAGTTCGGCGATGAGGATCACCCTGTGATCCTGAACGGGGGCGCTACCTACGACCCCAACGGCGACGATCTTGAGTATCGCTGGGATATCGTCAAAACCCCCGAGGGGAGCGCGATCACCAGCGATGACGTCAAGCATCGCTTCGTCGCCAGCAAGGGGAGCATCATCAAGGGCTCCGAGCGCTACCTCTTTTTCACCATCCTGATCATCCTGGTCACACTCGGGTTCATTCCCTTCGCACGGAAGGTTGACCTCGGGTCCGACTACTACCAAGGAGACAAAGAAGAGGACTCCGCTGGCACGGCGTAGCGCCCATCAACCGGGAGCACTGACCATTAACCTCGGCCTGGTCAGCCAAAAGAAGGTGTCCTTTTCTCCCGCTTCGCGCGATGAGAATCGATTTGGCGGAGCCCTCACTCCAGTCAATAAGTAGTCTAACTGCTTGTCACCTTCTATATGTTTTTCAATTCCTTAGAAATCGCAAAATCAAAGGACTGGAAGATATATAGAAGGGATAAGATCATTAAATGAAAGAGCCCCGCCGTAGCGGGGCTCTTCTTTGACTTATTTATTGTGAAGTTACATTTCCATCACTTTGACCACGATCTTGGACATTTCGGCGCGTGTGATGCTTTGACCGGCTCGGAATGTGCCATCGTCGTAACCTTTGACAATTCCTTTGTTGTATGAGGTTAGGACGTAAGGCGCATACCATCCGCCCGCATCGACATCTGAGAATGGGTTCTCTGTGACTTTGCCGACTTCGACACCGCCCGTGATGAATAACATCTTAAGTGCTTCCGCACGGTTTACGTTTTGATCCGGTCTGAATGTTCCGTCTGTGTATCCGCCGATTATTTTCATGTCTTTCGCTTTCTTGACGACCGGTGCGTACCACGCGCCCTTGTCTACGTCCGGGAATGGGTTTGCTGATACGGACGCCGGAACGGTTTCTCCGAGGCCGAGCAGGATGATCTTTAGGGCTTCCGCTCTGGTTATCTGAGCATTTGGCTCGAATGTCGTCGCGGAGCGTCCTTTGATCACTCCCTTATTGTATAGCTTGGCGATGAATGATTCTCCCCAGTGTCCGATAGTGTCTGTGAATGGTGGTTTTGCTTCGGCTTTTTCTGCTTTTTTCTTGGCTTCTTCAAGCTCTTCACCTTCTAGGATTTCGATGTCTTTCACCTTCAATGTGACCTTCTTTGGCTGTGAAGGTGTGTCACCGGCGCCGCCTCCACCGCCGCCGCCGCCTTGGTCACCTCCATCGACTGGAGGTCTACAGATAGGGTTGGTATCGCATTCGGGATCTGCGCAGTCTTTGTGTCCGTCACCGTCATTATCTACTCCATCATTACATATTTCCTGGCCACACGGACTAACTCCCGTACAGTCGCTATCCGCACAGTCCACGGCAAGATCCCCGTCGTCGTCTACTGAATTGTTACATGTCTCTGTAGCTTCTGCTGTTATCACAACCGGCACAGAACTTGATCCCGTGGATTCATTACCCGATGTGTCGACCGCTGTAACGGCGTAGTATACGGTTCCCGTTGCCGGTGGAGTTAGGTCTGCCCATGCGCTGTCTGTGACAATTCCGAGGTTGACTTGATTTCCTTGAATTATCGAGACCGGAGTTGTTGCGCTTCTGTACACTTCGTACTCAAGGAAGTCAACTTCTGTATTGTTGTTCCAGTCGAGTAGGACTGTGTTTCCGCTCTTTTCTCCGGATAGTCCGGTTGGAGCCGCTGGAGGGTCTTCATCTGTTGGGATCACCTCACCATATATGGTCAAGTGGTCTGTCCATACGATTATCTTGCTGTTTACGGCGTCTTTACTGAATGATACGTTGCTCCATTCTCCATTTGCTGAGTCGTCCACGTATCCGATATTTACAGTGTTGACGTCATCGACTGTTATTTCAATTTTGATTGATGAATTAAGGCTTGTGACGGTTTGTCCGCTTGAATCTGTGATCGCAATGTCGTATCCAAGTCCGTCTTCCGTCTTAGCCACACCTGTTTCGGGAGCGGCAATTTTTGCTACAGAAAGTCTGTATGTCGTGCTGGCTGAACCCGTTAGGGCTCCACCAGGGATCGTTACAATCACTTTGCCGTCTGTTGATGTCAGCGTTACTCCCGTTGTCGGATTAAATGTTGTGGTTGCCGGCCTTTGACTTGTGAATCCTGCTACTGCCGTCATTGGTATAGTTTTTGCTCCGGGGCTGGTAGTGTTTGCGATAGTTACAGTCTGTGTGTTTCCGGCAGTTGTTTCGTATCCAACATAGAACGCCTTAAGGGCGTATGTACCATTTGGCAGACTTAGGGTGACCTGTCCGTTACCGTTACTGTTCGTGTTTCCGGAAATAGAGTTACCCTTTGCGTCTGTGGCAACAACTCTTACTACGTCGCTAGGTTGTGATCCCGCAAGTGTTACCGTCACAGCCTGTGAAGCCGCGTTTGTTGCGGATGTTATTACGAGGTTCTTTGTAAGGTTAGCTGCCGCGACACTTAGACTTGCCGCTTCGGAAGGAGTGTAATTTGTCTTTCTGGCTGTAACTATTACTTTTCCTAGGTTTGCGGGTACATACATAGTGTACGCTCCGGTGGAATTCGTTTCAGCATTTCCCGCGATGAAGCCTTCGACAGGATCTTTTGCCTGTACTTTTGCTCCACTTACACCGGTTCCGCTTCCATCTTTCACTGTACCGCTGATGGTTACAGGTGATGGAACTGTAAACGCTAATGACGTTCCCTCTGACACGACCACTCCGGCTTGAGTTGTAATTGGACCTGCCCCTTCCACAAATCCTCTGATTGTGTATGTACCAGGCTCCAATCCCATAGTGCTTGAACTTGCACCTTTTATCTGAAAGTCGGACCGTTTGCCTGTGATGGACTCTACGTTTACAAATGCATTTGTGACCGTGACCGCGGATCCACCTTCATTTATAAATGATATCGGAACTGAAACTGTACTGCTTGCAAGACTTGTGGTTCCAAGCGCAACTGTATCCCCTGATGACGTGTCTACCGAACAGCTAATATTTTTATTGATATTAATCTTCTTTCCGTCGATGATCTTGGAGACAAACGCTCGTACACAATACTGACCGCTTGGAACTGACAATGAATATGCACCATTTACGTCTGTTACTACTCCTCCATAGTACGGAGTACTTGTATTGCTTTCTATGGACACATATGCATCTGGAACTCCTGTTCCGCTTATTTCTAATGTTCCCGTTACACTTACGAATCCTTGTTTTACGTAGATTGTATTCCCTGTAGAATCCGCAGTTCCCACTACGACCTGATCCGGCAAGCATGTTTCGGCAGTACCATCAAATGCGCAGATTTGCCATCTGGTGTTATCTCGTACTCTGAATGAGTACGAACCGTCAGTAGAGAATATCTCTTTGTGTCCAGGCATTGGATTGCCATTTGAGTCTCTTTCGTTGGCAAACACAAGTGCGTTTTGCTGGAGTGTGTTTGCGTCCGCTTTTACAGATCCGCTAAGTGTCCTTCCAGGTACCACCATAGGAACCGTTACTGTGGCGGGACTATTTTCCGTATTTGCGGATGCAACCTCTACGGGTATACCAAATACTTCTCCAACTCCGGGTTTGATAACGTCAACAAACACAAGTCCTTCAAATGCGATAAGTTTTGCTTTACCAAGTGCACCTGTCGCCTTTGGCATTCTTCCCGCCGCGGTTACCATGGCATTTTGCACTGCGTTTCCGGATGCGTCCGTTACCGTTACTTCAATATACTTCATGTCGCCGGTACCTAGATTGAATGTAATGGTGTCTGCGGTTGATTCATCTGCGTCCTTGAATCCATTCGCAAACAAGTTCTTAGGTGGAGGCGGCATAAATCCGAAGTCTTTTGTTGTCGTTGTTTTAGCCATAAACGGCATGATTTCCATCCAATACTGTTCGTCTTCTATAACATTAAATGTCATGGAAGCGGCTCCTGATGCATTCAACGTAACTTCTTGTTCGTATGATTCTCCGTACATATTGCCTCCTCTAAACTGGACTTTTGAATTTGCATTACCTCCGGTTATGTTGACCGCTACCGGAACTGTTGAACGACCATTCATCGTACTTGCGTCTGTTGCATGTAGCGTAATAGATTCCGTACGTTGAGCGCTTGGATTTACTATTTGTATTCCTCTTCCTTCGTCATAGTATCCTGAAGGGCCTTTTACCTGTATGTCGTAGAACATTGGGTTGAGTCCGCTAAACGTGTGGGTTGCCTGACCGCTTGTGAATGTGAGAGTAACGGCTTTACCTCCAAGGTATGCGGTTGTCGTTGTACCATCACCTATATCAGGCGCACTTACGTTCAAGGTTATAGATGCGTTACCTTGTGGTGAAATATTCGTTTTCGCTATCTTTTGCTCGGCGGAAATAGGCCTTCCTTCCGCATTTAACGGCTGAAGCGTTACGTCATAAGTACCGGGACCCGGGTTTCTGATACCCTTTATGTCTATCGACACAAAGTCTCTTGCGTTTGTAGTCTCAGAGAACGTCAAAACCAGTTTCTTTGCGCTATTATTCTTTGTCATGCCGGACACCGTAATTGATTTTGGCGCGGGTCCGTTTATGTCGCAGTTCATCGGACTGCTCTCCGCGCTTTGTGTTGTGAACATACAAGGAAGCATTGCCGCGTTGGACACATCGAAGCCCGAGTTTCCAAATGTGATTTCGAGTCCCTTAGCGGCCTGATCCACAGGCATGTTTATGAAGTATGTACTCGTAGCGGCCGCTGTTGGATCTTGAGCGTTTGCCTGCCATGGAGAGAAGTCATAGAACATTTTGTCTCCCGTGGCCATAACGCTCTTATCAAATTCATTTACGAAGCTGTAAGTAGATTCTATGTATCCCTGGAATGTTCTACTAGAGTTGTCAATAGGATTTCCGGAATTATCTTCTACTTCTCCGGCGTCTATCTCTATGTAGTATTCCGTGTTCGCTTTGAGCGACAAATCTCTGATTTTCAACATATGAGGTTGAGGCCATTCAAATGGCTTACTGCTCAAGTTCACGCTTGGTCCACTGCCATTTGAATATGGGTTTTTGATTGAAAGGTTCTGGTAGTTGATATCTCCTGTAGATGCGCTCACAATCGGTTCACTGAAGAACAATCTACATTCGAATTCTTCACATTCCACCCAATCCAATCTAGGAGCTTCCGTGTCCGTTGCCTCACTTGTTGTGAATATCCTTTCAATATTACCGCTCAGACTTCCTCCGGTTAACGTTGTTAAACTTGAATCGACGATGATCTTGTACGTTTTATCCGGCTGTAGAGATTCCCTAGGGGTCCATGTCACTTTTTTGTCCCGCGAGAAGTATTCCTTGTATCCTTTTACAGTTGTATTTCCCGCAAGAACGTCTACTATTTGGATCTTGCTGGAATCGAAGTTTATCGGATCCTTGAAGAATAGTTCAATGTACGGTTGATATGAGGGTACTCCTGTGAACGCCTGCAGTGATCCATCCCATAACCAATCTATGTTTGTACCCATTATTTCCGGTGCATTCGCCTGTGTTGTTCCGGATGTATAGAAACACGTCATTGCTATCACCCCCAGATCTTTTGGCAGATCCGGCGGAGATATTATCGCGTTTCCGTTTGCATCCAAAACTTCATTTGTTAGCGCGAAACAGTAGAAATAATTATTTTTAAGCGCTGTATTAACGCTGAGCGATATTTTTCGAGTTCCGGATGAGTAGCTTACACCGACTTCCGTCGCGTTACCGGACAATAAGTATTCGACCGGGTTGAAGCCCGATGCCGAACCTTGCGCTCCCATCTCGTATAGTCCGCTGTCTCCGGCAAGCGCCGTTGTAAGAGTTGATGTGTCAATTTCGTTGTTAAACGCAATTTCTATGTTTGAAAGGTTGTTTGGAATTCCCCTCATCATTGGACCCGGATATATATATTCCATGAAAGTGTTATCGTGCTTGTCTGAAGAGTTTATCAGGTAGTTTTGACACGAGTTGTATGCCAGAATTCCACATCCACGCGTATTGCTTGAATCGCTTGAAGTGGATAGCGCATTTCCCGCAAGGTCTTTGATCTTGCTGCTTGCGGTCATCTTATAGCTTCCTCCGGATGCGGCAAACTTGTTTAGATCCAGCCCGTCGATCCGGATTTCGCTCTTGCCGTCCCATACTTCGGAGCGGTAATTTTTCCCCGTCAGCGGGATTGTAATGCTTGGACTTCCATCGTTTGAAACGAGCAACGTATAGTTGTCCAGGTTGCTGGCCAGATCTTTCTTTACCACTTCCGAGAAGATTATTCTGCATCCAAATGTATCACATTGCACCCATTCCACATATGGCGCCACCGTATCGCCTGTACCGGAAGTCGTGAATGTAAAGCTTGTCTGACTTCCGAGTACACCTCTGCTGTTCGGGAAGTTGTTTACAACCCTTGCCGTATATTCCGTACCTACCGACAGCGGTGCGCGCGGGAATATTGTCACCCTCTTTTCCGGCGGGAAATATTCGTAGTCCGCCGCTACAAATGTGGAAGCGTTTCTCGTGTCCACTGACCCGATACTGGCCGTAGGCGCCAGATATATGTAGTTCGATGAAGCAATTGCCGCCGGTATTGGCGTTGAGAATCTTATTTCTATAGGCGCCGTTGTGGAAACTCCGGTTGCTCCATTTTGAGGTGATACGATGCTTGCTGTCGCGGCCGCTGTATTTGTTCCCGAGCTTGTCGCAAAGTTCATCCATAATGAGAATGGGATGCAGTTGCCTTGATCACTTTGGACGCAGTTTGAGTAATCCGATTCGGGACCTACCAGCTGAAGTTTGTACTCCGTACTTGCTTCAAGCAGTGAAGCCGCCAATGTGATGTCTAATCCTTTTTTCTTCTCGTAGTACGTAAATGACAAATCGCTTGACTCATCCGATACCAATGTTTGTGTTCCATTTACAAGCTTGTACAGTTTCACGCTGTCTTTATCCAAACTATTCGAATTGAGTCCCCTGTTGAACAATAGAGTAATTGTCTTCAAGTTTGTTGGAACATTCCAATTATTGAAGAATGGATGGCTTTCTATAATGCGCATCTCGAAGAATTGGTCGCTTATGTCATTTACACGGCTTATGAATGAATTTGCGGACTGGTCGATTATATTTCCTCCACCGAAGTCCGTTACATTGCTTACTATGATCTGACATTCACTGCCTTTTTGTAGAGTTATACCGCTAATCCTCAAAACATTGAGTTGACCATCATAGTTGAAGGATGTATTGGTCAGACTTTTTGAGGTTCCGATAGGGCTTTGCAGCGAGTAATTTGCCCTATTTGCCACTTGAGCGTCATTCATCGGCTCACTAAATCCGATCTCCACAACGGATGTCGTGCAAGACATAAATTCCACTCTTGGAGCTGTCGTGTCTGCTATTTGTGTTTCAAACGTTTTTGTGTACTGGTTGGCAAGCGCGTTTCCCGCGGCATCTTTAACACTTTTTGTTACAGTGAATGTGTATGATGTATTTGCTTTCAATCTTTCCTGGATTGCAAACACCGCGCATTTACCGTTGGTATTGTAGGAGGTATTTCCCGCGGCATACGAAACACTTCCACTTACTATTGTTGTCAATATGATTGGAGCGCTTGCGGTTCCGGCATTTGTACTATATATGCTTCCCGCGTCCATATCTTCGTTGAAGCATACTTCCAAGTGTTTGGTCGCGACCGGCATAGTGTTTTCAATTCCTACGTATGAAACTAATGGAGCTGTGCCATCCGCCGCTGTCGCAAAGAAGCTGAGTCTGTACATGCCTCCCCTTATCATGTTGCCGGCGTAATCGGTTGTGTTCATGATCTGGACTTCATACTCATGTCCCGCTGTCATGCCTATATTCACCATTAAGATTTTTTGTGATTCTAAGTATGTGTAATTATCACTTGTTATGGCTGTGAGAGTTACTCCCGCTGACGAGAAGTCATACAGGTATATGTTGTTTTCAAAGCTGTTATAGTCCACGGGTTTATTGAAGTACAGCATCACAGCGGTTGCGCTGGCCGAGATGGATCCTCTTTCAAAAGGAAGTGTCTTTACTATCTCTAGAGGTTGTCCGTCGTCGAACGTCGCGAGATTTATCGGTGTTATTGTCACTGTGTTATTAGGCGACGCGAGTATATTTGCTGTAGGCATCGCGAAGTCCGTGATTCCCGTGAGAGTAATTGTGTATGTAACTCCGGCAACAAGTCTCTTGTTGAACTCAATGTTCATTCCATTAAACATCTTCCATTTTCCGGTTACAGCCAAATCATTCACTCCGTCTTCCGTATCCGTTGGAGAGATTTGAACATTGTGCCCTGTTCCCCATATTTCCACATCTTCGTTGAAAAAGATCTCCACATTCCTTCCCCCGTTCATGTATGCGTCTATAATTTCCGGAGGGCTTGTATCTTCCTCGTACCCTCTAAAGTAGAATTCTCTATTGGTGACATTCAATCCCGTTCCGCCTTCGTCGTGCAAGTTGCCGGATATGGTTATTAGATAGTTTATATCCCCCTGCATTCCGGACAAGCTTAACACCACCGTTCTTCCACCTGTTCCTTCTTCTATCTGCGCGCTTGTTACTGTCAATGTTTGTTGTCCGTCTGAAGATTGAACTGAGAAGTTTCCCGGAAGGATGGTTGCTGTGTCTAACGGTTTTGTGAAATCAATGCCGACACTTCCTGCTCCCATTGGGAATACACCAAACACTTTCAATTCTGATTCATATGCGTTTACCGCTCCGATCGATGGATTTTCAGCGCTAAAGTCGCATGTGTGACAGAACGTATTTGTGGAGAATTTGTCTCTTTGCAGGGACTGTCCCGTATTCGGAGCGGATAGTGTTTCCCAGTTTGAATCCGTGCTATCTCCCATTGATCCCCACATGACTCCGTCGACCCACTGGAAGTATCCATTAATCGTAAATATTTCCAGAGACCCTTTTGACTTGTCCCCGAGACTTACCGTTGGGTTGCCAAGTACCAGGTACGCTCCTTTCATCGCATTTGTTACGCTTTCGTTGAGCAGTGTCGTTCCTTTTGTAAAGACGCCCGCATCAAATCCTCCTTTGCCGTTTTGACCGACACAAGTTACCGCCGATCCGTTATAGGTGATCCTGCATTCAATGGTTGGACCGGTGTTCCAGCCTGTGTCGAAGTATTGTACGTAGTAGTTTGTTAGGCTTACACTATCTTCCGCTATATATATTTCAATCCATTCGTCCTCAGCGGCCGTCGCTGAGCCTCCCGGACTATTATTATTAAAGCCGCCCGTACTGTAGTCTACAGCCGGGCTGAACATGACTTCGTTAACGACCAATGGGCTCATGTACATTCCGTACTGTTCGTCTATTGTTGTGCCTTCACCGACATTTACGACTAGCGCGTTTGAGTACGTAGATCCGTTGTATACTCTTACGTACAGAGTTTCATTTGGCGGAAGGTATTGTGTATCTATCTGGAACATGTTCCCCTGGTTTTCTTCTATGTGGAATTGTGTTCCGAGCTCTACGGTAGAGCTATTTCCGAATAAGAACGTACAGTTGGAGTCACAACTTTCCTCAACTACGTGAGCCGTCATTATGTCTCCCTGGACAGCGCTTGTATAGTCCGCAAACCATTCGAGGGTGAGTGCGCAATCGCTGTCCGCTCCGTCCACCATGCCGTCTGCGTCGTTGTCGAATCCGTCGCTACATGCTGTCTCTATTCCGTACTGGCATGTAAATCCTCCCGGACCCATTTGTCCGTTACAGTCTGAGTCGGCGCAGTCTATAAATGTATCTGAATCATCGTCTATCGTATTATTACAAATTTCGCTTGGTGCGCAATCGGTGTCCGCTCCGTCCGCCAAGCCGTCTGCGTCGTTGTCGAATCCGTCGCTACATGATGTCTCTGTTCCGTACTGGCATGTAAATCCTCCCGGACCTAATTGTCCGTTACAGTCCGAGTCGGCGCAGTCTGTAAACGTATCACTGTCATCGTCTACTGAATTGTTACATGTTTCTACAGCGCAATCGCTGTCCGCTCCGTCTGTCATTGTATCTGCGTCATTGTCGAATCCATCGTTACATGTTGTCTCTGTCAAGTACTGGCATATTCCTCCTGAACCTTGTAGTCCATTACATTCTGAGTCCGCACAGTCCGTGTACCCATCTCCCTCGTTGTCTATTGAATCTGTACAACTAGTTTCGGTTGTAGCGACGTTTATCGTAATCTGCATTTGTTCCGTGTTGGACAAACTGTCTGTAATGTGGAGGTAGTATGTTCCGTTTGCTATTGACGAAATTGCGTCAGAGAATGAACTTCCTGATGCAAATGTTCCCGTAATATCTTGTCCTCCGTCCTGAACCGTAGTCCCGGCCCCGTCTTTCAATGCGTATGTCAAAGTTCCTTCATTTATACTGGCGGCCGTACCGGCTAGTGTTATCGGCGCGCTGGTGTATGAACTTGAACTTGTTATCAATATCGGTGTTCCCGCCTCATATACATAGAACGTTACTGTACCAATCAAAAATCCTGAATCGGCAACAGTGATTACGTATCTTCCAGCTGACATGTTTGTCAGAGTTGGTGTATAAGGGAATGAACTTACGCCACTATAACTTGCGACAGGGTTCATAGCGGGATCTGAAATCGCTATGCTGTATGGAGGTGTTCCGCTTCCCGTTACCGTGATCGAGAGAGCAACGTCATTTGATCCCGAAAAGTTTATTAATCCTACCTCGGACCATAAGTTGTTTGTAGTATCTCTCATTATCACAAAGTACACACCTGAACCGTCCAAGTTGCTTGTGTCGAATGTTAGCGGGTCCGCGCTACTGCCTATAGATGCATACATTTGAGCTCCGCCGTTTGCCGTAACTATTCCGTCTGCAAGATCAGATGCCCTAAAGATGTAGTAGTCACAACCCACTACGGAACAATCTATTTTATTATCATCCCCTATGTACAGGGTGCTTGCTGTGGTAGTTGTATAGGAACTGAGATTTCCTTGCGTTCCTCCCGTTCCGGCGCTAAAGTTTCCGGAAGTTTTATTCCATTCTGTTATTGCTGTCTCATATGAAGTTATGTTGAGATCGCCGGGAGCTCCTGTAATCGTAACTGTTGCCGGTAAGTTTGCTCCTATGTCCAGACTGCTTCCAAAGTCTACGTACCATATAAATTGTTCCTGGCCTTGAACTCCAGCCCTTGCATCCGTCGCTCCTACGACCTCATAATCACCACCCATGTGGAGCGTGAATGTTGCCGTTGATATGTCTGTAGGTGAATTGAATTCCACATACATTCGATCCGTTGGTTCTGAAACATCAACTTCACATTCTTCCCCGCCGCATTCGTATATCATTGGATATGTCGTATCGGTAACTTGTAGCTGTGCAGGCCGTGACCATTCGGCTCCTCCGGTATCGTATAGAGCCGCTAAATAATATCCCGCGGTCCACGTTCCGGTAGTTGCACCACCAATTCTGTATCCCTCGGCGGTCGTTTCGATTGTTTCAAAGGCAGTGTCCATTATGCCGGCTATTTTGTATGTGTAGTTTGTATCAATACCCCCTAAAAGGGATAGATCTGAAGGCTCAAAGATGTATAGATCGCAGCCGCTTGCACATGTCGTTTCATCGCCGCCTATGCCAATTAGAGTGTCTTCTCCCACTTCAGCGTATCTGCGTCCACTACTTGCGGTACTTGAATACCAAACGCTAATTTCCGGTTCCGCCGCTCCGCTGATTTGAAAACTACTTACTGCTAAGGAAGCTGTTATTGATGGAGCCGCACATGCCGGGTCTGCGCTGCAGTCTGAGTCGCTGCAGTCCGTACTGCTGTCGCCATCATTATCAAGAGTGTCCTCACAATAACCGGCTTCGCTTGTAATAGTAAAGATAACGTTCCCAATCTCCGACCACACGCTGTTTGTCGTATCTTTAACGAGAACGTAATAAGTGTCTGCCACTCCACCGAGATTGCTTGTTGCAAAATTATATGGATTACTGCTGTTGCCGGACAGATTATATGTACCGTTTGCGGTTAAGCCTCCGCCCAGTTCGTCAACGGTAAAGAAATGATAATCACAGCCGACTACGGAGCAGTTTTCCACTCCTTCGACAGTATTATCTTTTGATATGTAGAAGCTGGCTGCTGAAGTCGAGAGCATAGATGTGTTACTACTAAAATCAGTGGTTTCACTTAGGTCCAGGTCGAATGATTCGGAAGCGCCGCCTGATATTGCCATTAGTGCTTCAAGCGTAATGATTTCCAGCCCCTGCGGACCATCCGTGACGTCTATGGTCACAGCTGCTGCCGCGTTAATACTGTTTTTAATATTCACGCTGTTGTCAAAATCCAGATACCACATCTGATTATCGGTATAACTTCCCGCTAGCTCAACCGGATTGCTGGCCGCATATGGCGCCGCGTCTATATTAAGGGTCATGCTAGCCCCTGTAAGATCATTGCCGGCCGGGAACCAGAAGAAGACTCTGAATGGAGGTTCTCCCCAGTAGCTCCATGTTCCGGCGAGTGTGGAGTCGTCACTCAAATACAATGAGTTACTGTCTCCAAGTTCATCTGATAATGCCCATACGCTATCGGTAGAGACCCAGTATATATAGTATGAACCGTATTGGTAATAACTTTCGCCGCCGTATGTACCTCCGGCAACATACGTACCATCCATGCCCGGATTGTGAGGTATACTGCCGGACGCAGAAAATATGTAATCGGATCCCGATAGGGTCGCCGTACCGGTTTCGCCCGTTACTGCTCCGTCACAATCAAAACCGCCGCATTCAAAGAATGTGTTTGATGCCGGCATACCGCCGCCGCCTGTATCTCCATACATTATTTTGATAATATTTGACCCACTTCCCGCTGATGTGTCGTATATCATCGCCAAATAATATCCGGCACTCCATCCTGAAGTTGTGCCTGTGCCAATCACATATCCTTGATCAGTACCTATTGCGGTGAACTGTCCGCTTGTAATTCCCGATTGGTAAAACAGTCTGTTGACAGTAATACCATCTAACGCGTTTTGAGGTGAGAATACATATAAGTCACATCCGCTCGGACACGTTGTGTTAGTGAATACTACCGATACGGGATCTCCCAAATTGTACGTCCCCCAATTATTTGTTGCGTTGTTCCCGATTATCGGGTCGTCATTGTCTTCAATTGTTATTGTCGCCGATTCGCTTCCGCCGGTGATGTTGTACGTGGCGTCTGTTGTAATTGTTATTATTATTGTTTCGTTTGCTTCTACGTCATTGTCCTCTGTTATGGATATATTTACAGTTGCCTGACTAAAGCCTGTTATAATCGTTGCCGTTCCGGATAGGGCACTAAAATCCGTACCGCTTGTCGCTGTACCCGATACTGTGTAATATACGTTGAAGTTGCCCTCTACCGCTTCTGTCGCAGTGACGGTAAACGATGCCCCTATTCCTTCGTTCACGCTTGTCGTTCCCGAGATCGCGACTTCAGGCACAGCATCGTTGTCCAGAATCGTTATTGTCGCGGATCCTTGTCCGGCCGCGATTGTGTACGCCGGATCTGCTGTAAGGGTGAGGATGACTGTTTCATCATCTTCCATATCGTAGTCCTCTGTCGTAGTAAGGGTAAGACTGGACCCGGTACTTAACAACAGATTCGCACTTCCAGTGAAAGCTGAGTAGTCAACTCCACTCGCAGCCGTACCGGTCATTGAGTAGAGTACGGTGATAGGACCCACAACGTACCTGTCAGCACTGATTACGAAAGCTGTTACGGCCATGCCCTCAACCGTGGTTACCCCTCCCGTTGTTGATACTGAAAGTTCCGGCGGTGTTTCGTCATCTCCGAGATTCATTGTTGCCGCCGGATTTGCCTGATTGATGCCATAATTGGCGTTGCTTGTGAGAGTCAGAATGATTGTTTCAAGACCTTCTGTATCCCCATCATCCGTTGGAGTCACTGTGAGGGGGCCACCGGAGTTTCCTGCCGTGATCGTTGTGCTGCCTGACAATGCTTCGTAGTCCGTTCCATTTGTCGCTGTTCCGGATATTGTATAATAAATTGTTAAGTTACTTGCTAATACCTGATCGATTTGTAAAGTAAATGTTCCGTTGTGGCTCGGTTCGGACGCGTGATCATTTGCGCTGTTTACGGAAACTGAAATTTCCGGCAGACCTGCTTCGTTATCTATGATCGTCAATGTGTCCTGTCCGGAAACGATGCTGTACGCGGGGTCCGCTACCAGAGTCAATATCACCGTTTCGTCATCTTCGGCGTCTTCATCATCAGTCACAAATAAGCCTATCGTTGTACTGCTGGTTCCGGATGTAATTATTGCCGTACCGGAGAGGTTTGTGTAGTCTATTCCGTTCGTCGCTGTTCCGGACATTGTGTAATGAACCGCCAAATCCCCGCTTACCGCAACGAGATTTGCATTGCTAATGGTGAATTGCCCATTAGTGGACGGCTCCGCCGGACTGCCTGATGTTGTAACCGACAGTGCGGGTCTTGTGTAGTTGGTATTTAAAGTTCCATCGTCATATGTTGGCATTTGTCCAGCCACTATGGTCACAGTGTCTGTCAAACAAGAAGCCCCATTACTGTCCTCGCATATGTTTGTAACCGCCAAATTAACATCTCCGCCGCCCGTGACCGGGTGCGAACTATTGAAATAATACATTGCCTCATAAAGAGTGGGTTGGTATACACTATCCGGAGTACTGCCCCCGAAGGAAAATTTTGAAGTATCATTCAAGTCGATACCGCTAACCGCTCTTGAGAAAAGTACAGTGACTGCGTCTCCTGTCGTGTTGTATACCGATCCGGTTGCCCGAAGGATTCTAAAGACGCCATCATCTGTCGGATATATGAATCTTGCCGTGTGACTCGACGACTCCGTTTTTCCTCCGTTTTGCAAAGCCGCCGCGGTTGTGGAGGCAATGCTGTCGCTCACATATAAGTAGCCAGAGTACATTGACCTGTTAAAAGTCACATCCACGCACGTATAATATCCGCTTCCCGAATCGCATCGGGCCGGAACATCCACGCTCACAACCCCGTCTCCCCAATTGGTTGATGCATAACCATTATTATGCATAACCGCATAACTCGCCGTGGAATTTACAGTCGCATCGGCCTGCGCGACTCCTCCGCCCGTAAAGGTGATCGTTACAACCTCCAAGTTGGTTGATGTTGATCCGTTCGCTTGCACTGTACTGACACAGAAACCGGTACAGCCTCCGCCGCCGCCGAATAACTCACCCATCGCGTCCGCGTAAGAATTGATTCCTCGCGCCGTAGCGATCCCATTATTAACCGTGATATCCACGGTGTAGCCCGCGGTTGTTATGTCCACTCCTCCAGCAAATTCTACTAACCACATCCCATACTGTACCTGACCGGGATCCGGATACATGTCCGTAGCGGACAGAGCGGTATCCACCGGAGTTCCTCCATTGTCCTTCAAAATATATGTTCCCGTTGCCGCGTCCGCGTTTGGCACATCAAACCACACAATCAGTTGATTTGCCGCAAGTCCGCCGCCTGTTGCTTCAAACGGATACACTCGTCCTATGTCTGTCTGTACATCTTCAACCATCATCGCATTACTGAACGAATCGACTGTTTCCCCGAGCGAACTTTGTGCCCCGATCGTAATATCCACCGTCGTATTCGCCGCGGTCACGTCGTTCCCCTCCGTGAATGTAACCGAGAATACCGTGTTATCCGGAGTTTTTAGCATAGCCGATATATCGGTCGCCGTCGTTTGTGTGTCCACTGTGCTTCCGTTTACTTTCAACACGTAAGTACCTGTCGCCGCGTCCGGATTAGCTGTATCAAACGCGACCACTGCTATATTATTGGGGTAACTGCCGCAGTTCGCGCCGCAACTGTATAACTCAAATACATACGGATAGGTTATTGCCGCGGTCACGATCTTCAAAGATCCGAATAAAAGCAACAACAGACCAATAGCGAGCATGTAAAAAACGTACTTGGATTTACTCATTTTTTCAGGTTTTAAATGGATTGTATTAATTTGTATTTATATTAAATTGCTTCGACTTGAAATTTTAATCGTTTCACTCCTGATTGTACAGATGTATGTATTGACGGACTCGCGAGTTATTTCTTGACTTAATGTCGGGTTTGTCAAACCTGTTTTTGCAACCTTGCTTCTCGTAAATTTTCATGTATAATTGATGATTGCTTAAATTTTAGATCAATAATCAGTAAAAATGGCGGATAAATTTCAAACACCTAAAGGAGTACACGACATCCTTCCCGATGATCACGATTACTACACTTTTATCAAGAAAGTGGTGCGTCACAGGTTGAGACAGGCGGGTTTTCGGCGTATTTCCACCCCTATTTTTGAGGCTACCGAGGTTTTCCAAAGGTCCATAGGAAATGACACGGACATTGTGCAGAAGGAAATGTACACATTTTCGGATAAGAAGGGGCGCAGTCTAACCTTAAAACCGGAGGGGACTGCGGGGGTTGTACGCGCATATATTGAGCATGGCATGGCGCAATGGCCCCAACCTGTTGAGTTATATTACGTTGAACCTCATTTCAGGTATGACAGACCTCAAAAAGGTCGATACAGACAGTTCT
The DNA here is from genome assembly GCA_018826445.1 of Patescibacteria group bacterium. Taxonomy (GTDB): domain Bacteria; phylum Patescibacteriota; class Gracilibacteria; order UBA1369; family JAHKBB01; genus JAHKBB01. Next base: position 26,941 of record JAHKBB010000140.1, read on the forward strand.
GGCAATTCGGGTTTGAGGTTATTGGCGAAACGGATCCGGCTCTGGACGCTCAGGTTATAAAACTGGCTTATCAGATACACGAAGATTTGGGGGTTGCGGATCTCCTTAGTTTGCAGATAAATACTATTGGGACCCCTGAGTCTCGAGAAAAGTATCAAATGGCGCTGAAAGACTACTATATTGGCAAGGAGAGATCTCTTTGTGAAGACTGCAATAACAGGTTACACACCAATCCGATGCGGCTTTTGGACTGCAAGGAGGAAGATTGTCGGATTTTGGCTCAACTTGCGCCAAAAATGGAGAATTTCCTTGATAGTGACTCGAAGGAATTTCACGAGGATCTGAAGGATTTTCTCGATGGAATGGGCATAAAATATGAAGAAAATCCGCAACTCGTGCGCGGACTCGATTATTACACCAAAACCGTGTTTGAATTCTGGGATGCAAAGGAGGGAGCGCAGAATTCTGTTGGAGGCGGCGGCAGATATGATGGGCTTGTTGAGCTGATGGGTGGTCAGCCTACGCCCGCGGTTGGTTATGCGGGTGGAATCGAGAGAATTATTGCGAATATGAAGAGAGAGAAAATCCGTGTCCCAAAAAAGGACAATCTGCATGTTTTTGTGGTTCAGCTTGGAAAAGACGCGAAATTGAAGTGTCTGCCCCTGATAAATAAGATGCGGGAGAGGGGGATAAAGACCATGGGAGCTATAGGGAAGGATTCCCTTAGAATTCAGCTTGGAATCGCGGATAAATTCGAGACTCCGTGGGCGGTTATTGTTGGATTAACAGAGGTACGTGAAGGAGTGGCTATTATTCGCGATATGGAGAAAGGCATCCAAGAAACTGTTGATTTTGAAGATATTATCCCTAGTATTATAAAGAAGATTGGGGATAAAAGTTTAGATAAATATTCACCGGGAGAATTAATCTATTAAATTATGAACATTCCTTTTCAAAAAATTATCATTTTAGACCTGGGTTTGGTCCATATTCACATATGGGGCCTTATGGTCGCGCTTGGCCTGCTTGCCGGTCTGCTTGTAACCTTGAAGTTGGCCAAAAAGTATAAAATTTCAGAGGTGCATGTGTACGACATTTTTCTCCTGTTATTCGCGTCTTCGATGATTGGCGCGCGATTTTTGTACGTTTTGTTGGAATGGGACTATTTTGAGGATAATTTGGTGGATATTTTTAAGGTTTGGGATGGCGGAATGGTCTTTTATGGCGGTTTCTTGGCGGCGGTTCTCGTAATTTGGCTTTATTTGAAGAAAAAGAAAATAGATTTCTGGAAAGTTACAGATATGATGGCTCCCGGAATGGCTTTGGGGCTTGGAATCGGCAGGATCGGATGCTACCTGATCGGCGATCATTTGGGCGCGAAAACAAGCTTCTTTTTAGGATCGATGTTTAAAGGAGAGCTTCGTCACGAACCCGCACTCTATTTGTCGGTTAACGGGTTTATTTTATTTGTTGTATTGTGGATTTTGAAGGATAAATTAAAGGAAACCGGAGCGCTGACTTATGTGTTTCTAATACTATATGGAATCGTGAGATTTTTCTTGGATTTCACCCGCGCGACAGATCTCCCGGGTTTGTCTGACCCGAGATTTTTCTCACTGACAATTTCGCAATGGATTTCGATTTTGCTCGTTATAACTTTTGTACCATTATTCGTAAAAAAACTGCGTAAATGAATTATCGTAGACTTTGGGCTTTAATCCTCCCATTTTTATTAGTTGCAAATACGGCTTACGCAAGCGCTTTCCCGGACGTGCCCGAATACAACGAGCACTTTAGGGCTGTTGAATATCTAAAAGATAATGGTATCGTCGGCGGCTACAGCGACGGCACTTTCCAGCCTGACAAGGAGATAAATCGTGTGGAGGCGTTGAAGATTATTTTGCTGAGCACGGACATAGAAATCCGTACAGAGTTCGAGACGGAGGTTAGTTTTCCGGATGTGGCCGAGGATCAATGGTTCTATTATTACGTACTGGAGGCGCTTACGCGAGGTGTTGTTTCCGGATACAGTGATGGGACTTTTCAGCCCGGGAATCAGATCAACCTGGTTGAGACGTTGAAGATGTCGATCCTGGCTTTTGGGCTTGAAACAGAGCAAAATGACAGTGGAAATTGGTACGATCCTTATTTGAACTTCGCTTATTCCAAAAATATTTTGGTTGACGAAGTTCAGCCGGACACACTCATGACACGCGGAAGTTTCGCGGAGATTTTATATCGCTTTGCGTTCATGCAGGATCATGGGCTCGACTCATTTCCGCTTTCGCAAGACTGGGAATCCTACGAAAAGTCCGCGGATTATTACAAATTAAAGCTGCCGCCGGACTGGCTTGTCCGCGAAGAAAATACGCGGACTGTAATTTGGAAAAAGACGGAAAATCAGCTCGACTACAATCGTCTCACGCCGAACTCCGCTGTCTTGATTTTACACAAAAAAGACAATTTAGAGGGACTTGATAAAGCGCTTGCCTTTGCGGAAATCGAAGAATTGACTAATCAAATTTTCTACCCTCGCGAAGTTGCAAAAAACGAGTTTGTGATAAACGATATGCCGGTCATTTCGTTTGACGTTCCGGAGCGAAATATTCGCGATTATTATTTTTATTTACCAAACTCGAAAATCCTAATTGCGTATGGCGAGACGGGGAATGGCGGCTCAAAAGACAAGAACATGAAATACATTGAAACGGCTGTGAAAAATATTACTTTTGTGGACAGCGGACAGCCGGACGAAGCCGCGGAAAAGCAAGCTCTCCGCACACAAATCAATCAAAATCTGCTCGTGGAGGGAGTTGGGATGTCGATTGTCAATGCTTTGCCGGATGCCAGTCTTTTTGAGACCGATGCTATTGGGGTTGGGACGGGGCCGGTGGATTATTACTATAGCGCGTACTTGAATTTAACGTTAAAATACGAGCGTGCATCGGACATTATATTAAATACCCGTGATGGCAAAACATCTAAGTTCTAAAATTTTGAAACGGTTGCTTTTAGCTTTCGTACTCGCGGTTGTTATCGTCCTCGGCTCGATTCTTATTCACAATTATCCGCAGGGAGACGAGGTAGATTCAAATGCCCCATTCACGGTTGGGCCATCTACTCCTCCCGATTCTAAAGGACCTACCTCTCCGCCGCCTTTTTAATTGCCGCTCTGGTCTTTTTTCTTTTGTTCCACGCGTCCCGCGATGTAGTTTACGTCCGCGAGAAGTCTTTCACGGAATGATGTCGCTTCTTCCAATGCGATCGCGTTTAGGTTAATCCCCTTTTCGCTTAAGAACTTTTCTTTTTCTTCGTCGGAAGTCATGGCTTCAAACTTTTTCTTTTCCTCTTCGCTAAGCATTTTTGAAATCTTCGCGATTACTCCCATCCCGACCACTTCCTGCATCTCAGCGAAAAATTTTTCTTGCTCTTCAGCCGGAAGATTGCCTATTCCCAGGTCATCGAAGATATTTTTGAACTTGTATTTTGGATCTGACATTTGTTGTTTGTTAATTTATGAGATTATACCTTAATAAGTTCGTGACTGCAACGCCGCAACGATTTCCGAATCCTTCCATCCGGTCGCCTGTCTAAGCGCTTGAAACGCTTTTTCCGGCACTTTGTACCCTTCTCCCTTGTAAATCTTCTCTATCGGCAGGTGTCGTTCAACTCCCAGAGAATCCACGTAGTCCGATCTATCTGACAAAACTCCGTTTCCGTCTACGAAACTTTTACCAAATCCTCCGTCTGTGAATACTTCTCTTGCTTCAGTCGGAGAAAGATTGAATTTCTCTTGCAGGATTTGAAGCATTCCCGGATCCGGATCACCGTTTAATGATGCTTGTGGAATGTACAGCTCAACACCTGGCGGTGTTTCTGCGCCTATTGGCATTTGTGAGTTCTGTATAGTTGTTAGTACTGGGTTTTTGGATTGTACTAGTTGATCTGGTAGTGTATTTGGTGTCGGTGTCGCGCTCACTACGGCTGGCTCTACAATCCGTTCCGGCATAATGCTCGAATCCGGCCCGGCCATTGTTGGTATGTCCAGTGGGCCTGGTTCCGGAGTCACTGGTCCTGGTTCCGGAGTCACTGGTCCTGGTTCCGGAGTCACTGGTCCTGGTTCCGGTCCCGGCTGCGGCTCGTGCGGCCAGCTCCAACATATTGTTGTTATTCCCCAAGTAAGTCCGGCTATCAGTGCTGTTGTATTTTTAATTCTGTTAAATGTTCTTAAGCTTCTTTCCCTTTCTTCTACCGCTTTCGCAAAGTCTTTCTCCATCTTTATAGCAAGTTCTGTAGATCTTTTGATGATGGATGCTTTGTCAGCCATATATTTCTCTTCCGGCTGCCAATTGGCTTTTTCCAATAGTTCTTGTTCCATCGCTCTCGCTTGGTAGTCCCAGAATTCGGCTGCGTCATTTCCGGCATCTTCGGCTTTATCGAATCCGACGTCTTTGAAGAGTTCGGGGGATATTACATAAGCCGTTTCTCCAGACAGTCCAGGGATTTTACCCGCCACATTTAGGCTTGTTCCCTCTCTGTAATCTGTTACATCTTCTTTCTTCATATTATTCGTACCTGCCTTTACTTGTGGTCCGCTTTTGATCTTCGGTAGTGCTTCTGAAGCAAAACCAAAAGCTTTTCCAGGTTTCTTCCGTATTGAAAGGTTTGTAAATGCGGCAAGTCCGCGGTTATAGTCTGCTATAGAGTACGATCCTGTTCTCATTTTTTGTATGTGATCGTGGCCGGTTTGCCCCAATCTTTTTGAGAAGAATTGATTACCTACGTCAAATCCTCCTTGAACTGTGCCCGCCATGGCTCCGGCTGATAATAGTGCTCTCAGCGCTAAAAGTCCTATTCCTGCGGTTCCCGGGATGGCAAGTCCACCCGCTAGCAACGCCACACCGGCTATTGTCCGAGTCAAAGCGTGTTTTCTCCAGAATGTTTTGAATTTTGTTGTAAATTTACTTTCGTGAACTTTTATTTCTTCTAAAAGGAGTGTTTTTCTTTCTCCAAGAAGCCCTGGAAGCATTTTTTTAACCGTTGCTTTTCTAAAGTTTTTCTTTTCCTTCAGTGTGTTGAATGGTTTGGCTGGGTTCATTAAAACTGTATCGCTGTATAATTGATTCGCTAAGAAATTTCTGTATTGATCCAGGTATGTTTCTCGAGAGTTGTTGAGTTTCCCATCGCTAACACTTAGACCAAAGTATCTGTCTATGTTTCTTCGGTTTTCCGCATAATCCCTTCGAAGTCGTGCCAGTTCCATTGTTGTTGGAGGAGTTAGATCCATCTTTCCTTTGTCCTTGTCCTTGTCCTTGTCCTTGTCCTTGTCCTTGTCTTCAAGATCTTTGACTCTTTTTTCTAGGTCAGTGATTCTTACTTCCAGCGCTTTGATTTTCTTTTCAACTTCTTCGAGTTTTGCTTTTAATTCTTCTATTGCTTTCGTTAGTTCTTCTTTCAGTTTTGTAATTTCATCTGTCAGTTTTTTGTCTAGGTCTGTTAGCTTTCCTTCTATTTCTGTTTTTAATGCTTCTATGCTTGCTTTTATTGCGGCTATTTCCGCTTCGAGTTGTTTTTTTAAGTCGCCTATTTTGTCTTCGATACCTTTTAGCGCCGCTTCAATTATTGCAATTTTGATAGTCAGCTCGGCTAATTTTCCGTCGATTATTGCTTCGATTGCTACGATATCTATTTTCCCGTCGCCGCCTAATTTAATATCTATATCACCTATGCTGATGCCCGCGCCGATGTCTATTGGACCAGTGATTCCGCCACCTCTTCCTCCTCCTCCTCCTCCGCCACCGCCGCCGCCGGTCCCACCTTCTCTAGGGACGATTGTTAGCCCGAGGTCGTCCAGGAATTTTTTAAATGAGTCTAATGTTACTCCTTCATTTCTTATTTCTACTGTTTGTGTGTTGTTTCCTATGTTTTCAAATTTTCCGCTTGCGTCGCCGCCTTCCGATGTGTTGTCTATGTCTGTTTTTGTGGTTGATTCTGCTTTGCCTGAACTCCCGGGTGTTCCTTTTTCCGGGCCTTTTCCTCCCCCGCCGCCACCTTTTTTGATCTCTTTGTCAATGTCAGCGGAGAGTTTATATTTACCGTATTCTCCTCTTTCCAGACGTTCTACTATTCCTATTACTGAGTTAACTCCGTTTAAGGATTGAAGGCCTATCGTTGCAAGCTTTTGATATGTTGGATCAGTTTTGAAATGATCTTTGAAGAAATAATAATTTCTGACTACTCTAGCGAGATTTTTTACATTTTTGTAGAAAGTTTCCGTAAGCCATTTGTTGTAAGCGGTTAGATCCTCCGGTGTCATTGTGAGACTTTCCTGTTTGAATCTGTTTTCTATGAGGATTTTTCTATATTTCGGGTAGTCTTTGTCCTTTGTAAATATTGCGCTGTATACTTTGTCGAATTCTTGAATCATTGGATCCACTTGCTCTCTGTTTCTTTCAATACTCTTTTCCCCGCCCCATTCTCCGATCTTTCTTACGGAGATTCCGAACGTATTGAATACCGCCGTTAATAGTGTTGGCATGTCTCTGCGTTTGAGAGTTAGTCCATGCTTCTCCGCAAACTTACCGATTTTTTCCGGGTTGGTGTTTCCGTCCAGCCCCAAAAGCTGTTTTTCAAGTAGAGCTTGTGCGATTTCTTTGTATGAAGTTCCATCTCCCAGTTTTTCCCGGATTTCTTTTTTTAGCGCTTCTTCCAATGCCGCTTTGGCAGTATTTGCTTTTGCGTCCGATTCTTCAGCGGTTTCGGCACCTTCATCGGTGTCCTCCGGGCCTTTTGCGAAAAATATCAATCTTTTTTCTTTGAAATTATTTTCCATATTTTTGGTTGTAGTGCTTTGCGAATTCCGGTGAAAATTCAAACAATTCCTCAAGTGATATGTTGGGATTCATTGCCATTTCGCCAAGCTTTGCGGCTTGTACCGGATCTTGTTTGATGAATGTTGGAATGAATTCCTGAACGATATCTTGAAGATTTCTTTGCTTTATTTGGCGTTCTGCCATGAATGCGTCTTCCAGAAACGGATGTTTCTTTGTGAGTTCTTGGGCGGCTGCTCTGAGCTCTTCTTCGTTCTCTGCCTGACCGAGCTTCAGAGTGATTTCAAGAAGATCATCTTCCGAGAGAAGGTTCTGTCCAAGACGCTCCGACAAAAGCTGTCTTAATTTCACGTCAATTTCACCGTACATTTTTTTGTTTTTATTTTTTGATTTTTCATAGAATTATATCATTTTTCCGCTTCTTGTGCAATCCTTTCTATCGTGATAAATTCTTTGCGTCATGAATAGCGAAAAATCACTACATTTGCATGAGAAGCTGAGGGGGAAGATCGAGGTCACTTCTCGCGCGAAAATCAGGACAAAAAGGCAGCTTGGCACTTTGTATACACCGGGGGTGGCCGAGCCGTGCAAAGTGATTCACAAGAATCCGAATGCGGTATACAAGTACACCCGCAAGTGGAATTCGGTCGCGGTCGTCACGGACGGCTCGGCCGTGCTTGGACTTGGAAACATTGGGAGCAGAGCGGGCCTTCCTGTTATGGAGGGAAAGTGTATGCTTTTTAAGCAATTCGCGGATATAGACGCGTTTCCAATTTGCTTGGAAACGCAGGATACGGAAGAAATTATCAAAACCGTGAAAAATATCGCTCCGGGGTTTGGAGCGATAAATTTAGAGGACATTTCCGCTCCGAGGTGTTTTGATATAGAGAGAAGGCTTGCAGAGGAGCTTGATATACCTGTTTTTCACGATGACCAGCACGGAACCGCTGTGGTACTTCTGGCAGGACTGATAAACGCTTTGAAAGTTGCCGGAAAGAGAATCGAGGGTGTGAAAATCGTCATTAGCGGAGCCGGAGCCGCCGGGATCGCCATTGCCGATCTTCTTCTGAAATACGGGGCAAAACACATGACTTTGTTTGACAGCAAAGGCGCTGTTTTTGACGGACGGGTCGGCCTTGATCCGGAAAAAGCCCGTCTTGCGAAGATGACGAACAAAAATCATTTCGAAGGACCTCTTCCTGAAGGAATTGCAGGCGCCGACGTCTTTATCGGCGTTTCTGTTCCGGGTGTTTTGACCACTGATATGGTTAAGAGTATGGCCGGGAAGCCAATAATCTTCGCTATGGCCAATCCAAAGCCAGAAATCTCTCCTGAAGACGCCAAAGAAGGCGGAGCGTACATCTATGCCAGCGGCCGCAGTGATTATCCGAATCAAATTAATAATGTGCTCGCTTTCCCGGGTATAATTCGCGGACTCTTAGACTCACGGGCCCGCCATTTAACAGATGAGATGAAGATCGCGGCCGCCGAAGCGCTCGCACGCATCATCAAAAATCCTTCCCCAAAAAAGATAATTCCGGATGTTTTTAACAAAAAAGTCGTTTCTTCCGTTGCCAAGGTTATAAAATAACGTGGTATAATTCACAGGTTCAAAACCCCAAACGGTTGGGGTTTTACGGGTGAGGATTAAACTATTTCTATTTTTGCCCAAAC
>JAHKBB010000136.1 GCA_018826445.1 Patescibacteria group bacterium
AAATACGAATAGAAAAACGCGTGAAAAAAATGATAAAAGATGGATTATTAAATGAAGTCAAAAAGCTAAAAAAATCAGGCTTATCTTGGAAACGGCTTTATGAACTAGGGTTTGAATATAAATATCCAGCAATGTTTCTGCAGAAAAAAATAATCAGAAAAGAAATGCTAGAACAAATGATTTTAGAAAATCAACACTATGCCAAACGCCAAATAACATGGTTTAAAAAATACGCTCTAAAAACTAAATGGATCTCAACTTCTAAACAAGCAGAAAAACTAATAAGAGAATTTATCTAGCGGGGGGTAGTGGACGATGTTAGAAACTACTGGATGACTACTAAAGACAAATTTTTTATACCTAGTTTCAAGGCAAACCCTCTTTAAGGGCACACATTTTAAGCCCTTCAACCTGCTTACATTCACATAAATCCTTCCCCGTTTTTTCTGTAATTTTACCGTATCCATACCACTTAAAATCAGATTCCTTATAGTTCTGATTAATACAATCCTGAAATGCAAAGGGTTTGATATCAGAAGAAAAACTTTCCTCCGCCGCTAGTATATGGATGCAGTCGCTATCTACCTCACACAAGAAAAATGGTGCGGGTGGCGCTCCTACCGACGGCATATAATCACGTTTACGTTGAAGAACGTTGCTGTAAAGTATATAACCAAGTATGATGAGCGCCGCTATAATTCCAGTTACAATAATAGTTTTACGCTTCATAGGTTTATGATATTTTTTCTAACAGGGGTTCTAACGTTCCACCTGTCGGGTCAAAATTGTTTCTTATTTACTTGATGATTTCACTGGCGGGGGTACCAGGGTTCGAACCTGGAGTCCTTTGTTTTGGAGACAAAGATGTTAGCCAATTACACTATACCCCCATATTTTGACAAAAAAACTTCTGCTGTCATTAAAAGTTGTCTTGCGACATCAGTGCTGTGATATTTAATTGATATACACCCTGGATAATCTTTTTTTATCCTTTTTCCTGTATTTGTTTTTAAATAAGGCTTAATAAACTGACTCTTTGAAATTTTAGTCACTTTTGACCAAAAATTCAACTGTTTATGAGGATTATGATATCTATGTAAATGAATACAAGGTCTAAATTTATCCTCATCAATTTTAAATCCTGTACGCAATAAAAAAAGAAATGTTTTTACAAGTCCTGGATCAGAATTGGTAAAAGTTACACCCTGATAATGATTTTTGGTTCCCTCGCACCAATATATTAAAGAACATATGGTTCTAATCAATACTATATCTAATTTTCTATTTTTAAGTTGCCTCAGAGCATCTGCTTTATGATTATCTAGTATTTGCTGCGTCTTTTTTCTTTTTAATTCTGCAACAATAATTTGCCCTAATTTTATTCTAGTCAATAAACGACTGCGTGCTTTTTCTGAAAGAGGCACATTTCTAACCCACACCGAAACACTACTTTTTGCTACGCCAATCTTCTTAATTATTTCATTTAAGGAGTATCCTTTTTCTCTTAATACAATTGCCTTTAATTTTTGCTCAATTTTTCTTTTCATTAGAACTAATGTTATATGTTATATAATAGCATAGATCAGTTCCAATGCATACGTGGTTATAGTAAAAGATGTGGATATTTATTTCTTCACCTCTTTGTGAACTGTATGCTTTTTGCACCAACGGCAAAATTTTTTTTTAATCAGTACACGGATTTTATACGGCGATCTGTAACAAGATGATTTGTTTTTGATTTTAATTCTCTATTTTAAAAACTTAGGGAATATAAATCTGCTGCATTTTCTGAATAGTATTATCTTCAATCTGCAATCTAAAAAATATACTACTATATTTTATTATTTCTTCAAGCTCATTAAAAGAGATTGGGGTGCCAGGATAACTTGCGGGAATAATTTCTACATTTTTTGCCACCCCAAATGATTCTATTGTTTTGTCATTATCTACAACACAATAAGGATCTGCTACTGGACTACAGCTTCCTTCTTCATCGTTTTCCCCATAAATATAATTCGGGGTATCAACTGGATGTCCTTTTTCATCAACAAATAAAAGAAACTTTATAAAATTAATATCTAAGTATTCTTTCTCATCTTTTTGATAAATTTTTACAATTTCGCCTGCGTGATTATATGTTTCGTGTTCCGTGATTTGATTGTTTTTTATTTCATTTTCGGGTGTTTCTGTTTTTGGGGTTTCTACTTTAGACATTTCAGTTTCTTGTTTCGGAAAATAATAATACTGATAAGCAAGAACTCCTCCGACTAATACAATAGCTAAAACTATAATAATTGTTATTACTATCGGAGTAGATATTCCTTTGTTTAAAAATTTAAGCATAAATAATTTTTATTAGTTAATTTCCGATCTTTTTATCACTTCTTCACCTCTTTGTGAATAGTATGCTTTTTGCACCATCTGCAAAATTTTTTGAGCTCGATTTTCCGCTCTCCGCCAGAGACGGA
>JAHKBB010000137.1 GCA_018826445.1 Patescibacteria group bacterium
AATATGGACGATAATTTATTACAAAAATTAAAAGAGTGGCGAAGAATAATTGCCAATAACGAGGGCATCGATCTTTTTCGAGTGCTTCAAAATAAAGTCATTGAAAGCATCGCAACTCTTAAGCCGCGCACCAAGGAAGAACTCATGGCCATTAAAGGTATTAGAGAAAGAAAATTTAATAAATATGGCGAGGGAATATTGGCATTAGTGAATAAAGAAACTGCTTTTGCAAATTTCGTCAAAGATAAACCTTATACAGTAAGTAATTATCTTGATTTGCTTAATAACAAGTTATCTCAACAAGAAGCGCGCGTTCAAGGAGAAATTAGCAGTTTAGAAATAAGAGAAAATTATCTTTTCTTTTCTTTGAAGGATCGCGGTAATGAAAGCGTGCTCCGTTGTTTTATGGGAAATAACGATTACAAATTGTGCGGAATCTCATTTGAAGAGGGTATGGAAATCATTGTTGATGGTTTTCCGGAGATCTATAAGCCAAATGGCCGTTTTTCCTTTCAGGTATCTACGGCAGAATTAGTTGGCGAAGGAACGCTTAAAAAGGCCTACAACCAACTCAAAAAAAAGCTAGAGGCCGAGGGATTATTCTCGCCAGAACGGAAAAAGCCAATACCGGAATTTTCTCAAAAAATCGGGCTTATAACTTCTGAGACCAGCGCAGTGATTCATGATTTTCTAACTAACCTTGGTCGATATGGCTACCAAATTCAATTTGTTGATTCAAGAGTAGAAGGTCAGTCTGCGGTGCGAGACTTACTCTCGGCCATTAATTACTTTAGTGATAAAGATATAGATATTCTAGTTATAATCCGAGGAGGCGGAAGCCTTGAAAGTCTTCAGGCGTTTAATAATGAAATATTAGTAAGAAAGATTGCTGATTTCAATGTTCCGGTAATATGCGGAATTGGGCATGAGAAAGATGTGCCTCTTGCTTCTCTGGTTGCCGATTTAATGGTTTCTACGCCGTCTATCGCCGCTGTGACCCTGAATAAATCGTGGGAGAAGGCATTGAGCCATATTAAAATTTTTGAGCAGGATATTATTAATAAATATCAGCAGGTTCTATCTGACAAAAAACATCAGCTTGAAATATTTCACCTTGAACTAAAAGAGAAAGCCGATTTTATCTTTGAAAAATTTGAGACGATTAAGCGTCAATTAAATAATAAATTAGAAACAATATCTTATGTATTAAAAGATACCAAAACGACCATTAATCGTTTTCAGGATTTACTTTTTATTAATTTCCAAAAGAAAAAAGATCGGTTGTTTGGTTATTTAGAAAGAGCTGAGGAGCGATTGCGCATTGTTGATCCTGTGCGACAATTGAAACTTGGCTACAGTATCGCCTCGTTAGATGGTAAAATAATAAAGAGTATAAGGCAGGTGCAGCGAGGAGACAAGGTTGATATTTTAGTCTCCGATGGTAAAATAAAGTCTCAAGTTAATGATATTAACAATAAATAATTCTACGCAATTATATGGAAAAAAGTAAACTTAAAGATCAATTAAAACAATTAGAAAGGATTATTAAGTGGTTTGACGAGCAAGAAGAAATAGATGTGGAGGCGGGTTTGAATAAGGTTAAAGAGGGAGTGGTCTTAATAAAAGAGGGCAGGAAAAGATTAGGAGAGTTGGAAAATGAATTTGAGAAAGTTAAAGCAGAACTAAAAGAAGAAACTGAAATAACTGAAGAATAAATTTATGAATCGTAAATTTTTGAACAATGTTAGTGGATAATATTTTTAAATTGGTTAACAAATTTGGCCCAGAGGAAGATCGACTCTCGGCTAATTTCGGGTTTCTTCTTAAGAGTGACAAGAAGTTTCTTCGGATATTTTTGAAGAAATTAGATATTATTGTCGGCGCCAAGGAATTAAGAAATATAGATATTGAAACTCAAGTTTCATATGATTCCGGAACAAGTAGGATAGATTTGCAGATATTATTACAAAACAGATTTCTTATTTTCCTCGAATCAAAAATTGTATCGACAAAAATAGATAATATTTATAATCAATTGAAAAAATATCGAAAAATTCTCGAAAGCAAAAGGTTGGAATTCGAAAAAATCCGCTTGATATACATAGGTAAATACCCCCCTACCGAAAAGGAATCCGAAAAATTAAGAAGAAAATTAAAATTAAAGAATCGAGAATTTTTATTTTTTTCCTGGCAAGATTTATTAAAACTCACGAGCCATTTAAGCCGGCAATGGCTCGGAAAATTATTTAATAATTATATTGGTGATTCTATGTTTAACAAAAAACAAATTAAAGAACAGAAATTAAAAAATGTTGTTGATGTGTTGGTTATTTTCACGAACCCAGCTTTTTGGGAAATGACCTCCTACAAGAAAATTGCGGTTCAAAAAAATGCGGCTCCGGATGCACACTATATTGCCTTCCTTAGGACCCATTTAAGGCCCAAAAGCGCTATTACCCACATTGCGGAAGTTGAATCAACTGAAATCAATGTCCCGAGAAAGAATATGCTTATAGGTTTACCCCCTAAAGTTATGAAGGCGCTTCTTGAGTTTATGAAGAAACGCAACGCCAATCTTGAAGATGGGCATAAAGAGTACAAACTTAAAGCTGGCTCTTTGGTTCCACTCGCGCATCCTATAGTATCGCAGGGACAAGGAGCTCAAGTTAATTTTCGGACAACGATGGCGGAATTGCTTAAGGCGCACACAACAAAAGATATTCGTAAGGGTTCATTTTAAGATAGACTGCAACTTAGATTATGTTACACATACTATGTAAACATTGTAAGGGTTGGATTCCGCGAAAATGCGGAAAGCGCACTTATACTTATTCTGTTTTTAAGACAAGAATTAATAATGATGGTTCGAGACAGATTAGATGTTTTTGCGGCCGCTGGACACACGATCTACGCGGAGCAAAGTTTATTGGGACCAAAAAACAAATTGATAAAATTCGCTCGCATATTAAAAACTAGCAAAATAAATTTATGAAAATTAAGAAGAATAAGAAAATCGAAAATTTATTGAAAAGACTTGTTAAGTCACAATTTCGCGAATTTCCAAAGAGGGGGTATGCCGAAAGCATCGGCGTACCTATAGAGCAGGGAGTATATATAATTTATGATTATGAAAGTGCGGTCGTACACGTTGGTCGTACCCAGAGAGGCAATAAGGGTTTAAGGCAACGGCTTAATAATCATTTATTAGGGCAATCGTCATTTGTAAAAAGATATCTAAAAGGAAAAGGGAATAAATTGCGCGGTAGTTACAGGTTTAAATATCTTGTCATTTCAGATTCGAGAGAGCGAGCACTTGTTGAAGCTTTAGCGATTGGAAAATTATGCCCCAGTCATTTGGGTTTGGGCGATAGAGTCTGGAGGAGATAAAAGTTATGGAAAGAGGAAATCGAAAAATAATTTATGGATTATAAAAAATACTATCACCTTGAAGATTATTTGTTTGGAGAGGTTAGTAAGAATTTTCATAAAAGGAAGTATCTTTTGCCGGAGGAGTTTTTTTGTATCGTTATATGGAAATCAAATCGCGCCAAAACTAAAATCAAAAAGAAACTTCTTAAATTCGGCGATTTAAAAGTTGTAATAAAAGATATAACCAGCCAAATTTTTTTAACATCTAAATCCGAAGAAAAGCTAGAAATCCTTTTAAAAAGATGGACTTTTAGTTTGCCTATGGCGACCGCTATTTTGACGGTTTTGTATCCCAATGATTTTACTATTTACGATGTGCGGGTAAGAAATCAGAGAGGAGAGAAAGAAATCTCTAGAGCCAGCCATTATTTTAATAGTTTTTTGCCGGCGGTTAGGGAAAAAGGGCGTGGGAAAAATCTGCGAGATAAAGATAGATTTTTATGGGGCAAATCTTTTTACGAAGATCTCAAAAAGTTATTAAAGGATTAAAAAGTAATTTTATGGATGAAGAAGTATTAGAAATAATGAAAGATTATGATTTAGACAAAGAAACAGCCGAAAAGGTTGTAAAAATTATGAATGACGAAGGATTAGACGCTGAAGATGCGATTGAACTAGTAGATGATGTATAATAATGTTATGCGAATTAAAACCATCATAAAATCATTAGCCATTTTGTTAATCGTCACCGCTTCAATAATTGTCATAAAAGATGAGGTTTTTTATCAGTTTGGCTATTATGACGATGAGGCCTATTATGAAGAAAATTCTCTTGATACTTGCAATGTTTTAAACATCAAATTGCATGGCGATTTATATACATATACAACAGGAGAAAATCTAGATGAGGTTGCCTCGCAAGATATTATTTCTGCAATAGAAAATGCAGACTCAGACCCCAATATAAAAGCCATTATTTTAGAAATAGATTCTGTTGGAGGAACACCAGTGGCTGCTGAAGAAGTGGCAAGCGCTCTCAAGCGCGCCCAAAAGCCCACAGTTGCCCTAATTAGAGAATACGGCACATCCGCTGCTTATCTAGCTGCCACCGGAGCGGATATGATTTTTGCTTCAGCAATGTCAGATGTCGGCAGTATAGGAATAACAATGTCTTATCTTGATTACTCAAAACAAAACCAGCAAGAAGGCATAACATATAATCAGTTAATCTCAGGCAAATTCAAAGACATTGGCAATCCTGATAAGCCCCTAGCAGCAGAAGAAAAAGAGCTTTTTATGCGGGATGTTAAAATACTCAATGATAATTTTATAAAAATAGTCGCTGAAAATAGAAATTTAGATGTGGAAGAAGTCAGAAAACTAGCAGACGGCTCCAGTGTGCTCGGAGAGATGGCATTGGAAAAAGGGCTAATAGAC
>JAHKBB010000127.1 GCA_018826445.1 Patescibacteria group bacterium
AATCTCTTGATGAAGTTGCTGAGAAACGAGGCATTACCCGGCCTGATTTAATTAGAGAGCTGCTGGCAAACTGTCATTCGTTCTACACATTCATCGAGATGGAAAAGGCGAGGCAGCAGACGGACCGGATTACCTTGAATGGTAACCTGTCCGAATGGATACTGAACCACATGCCGGAGGATATGACCCCGGAGTGGGTTCATTTCCTCGGAGAAGTGATGCATCATGTAGCGGATAAGCTGGTCGAGCAGGGAAAGGGGAAACCTGAATAAACTGGACTAATGGTGGTTATACAGGGAGGGTAGTATGAAAACCGAACAATGGTTGGAAGAGGCAATGCTTATGACAAATAGGTCAATGCGTTTAATACCTGATGGGGTTTTACGTCAGTCTATTAAATCTTGTCGCGAGCATGGTATTTCATTGGAGTCCATGGCAGGCGCAAGTAATCAGATGAGGCTGATTGACAGGGAAAAGATAACCGAGCTTAAGGAAAGGGTTCCGGAGCCGTCTGCCGCTCGACCTCGACCTGATGATGTACAGTCTATCCGGAAAACGCACCAGGCCGAGATAGAGTCCTGCCGTTTCTGGATGAACTGCATGCTAGGTGCCACAAGAGAAATTCCAGTCATTTTTGATTTGCACCCTACCGACGAAAAAGATGATGCCAATATCAGAAGAATTGTGGGTGACATGGCGGACCGGATTATGCAGGATGAAAAGAAATCTCATAAGGGAGGCTAAGATGGAAACAGGGATAATTCTTCTTCGTGAAAGCGCCGAAAACCTGCTCGAGGGGTATGGCAGCGCCATACAGGAAGCTGAAGCCCGCTCCTGGGCTGAGAAGAGGCAAATCAAGCCCGTCGGGACTGAGCTTATCGTAGAGACAGGCAGGACTTGGAACCGGGAGAGGTTTGAAGCGGCCATAAACGATTGCATCCAGCGCCACAAGTCAGAAAGAGTAAGCTGGGTCATTTTCCCCAGGGTAGATAGAGACGCCAGGAAACAGATTCCTTTCTGGTATTACCTCGGGATGCTCGATAGGGAGGGAATGAAAGTCGGCTTCGCTAGGGAAGACACGACCACAGATGATCCGCCCGAGAAGCTCTTTATGCTGTCTCTCCACGCCTACAAAGCCGAGGCTGACGGCAACACCATTGTAACCAATCTTTGGGATGGCAAGCTGCGCCGGGCTAAAGAGGAAGGACGCTTCCCATCCTACGACGGCGGCTTATGGCCGTACCAATATATCCTAAGCCGCAAGAGAAAGGGTGGAGCCGTGCGTGAGATTATTCCCGAAAGAGCCGCCTGGTGCCGGAAATGGTATGAATGGCTCAGACAGGGAATGAAGGGAAATGAAATCGCGGAGGAAATGAACCAGTCGCTGGTACCGCCTCCCCGAGGTAAACGCTGGTGGCGGCGTACCATCTTTTCTATCTTGAGGAACCCGGGGTTGCGAGACAAGGCAACCTGGGGTGGTATTCCTCTGCCAGGTGCCAGTCCGGCTATTTTCACCGAAGAAGAAGGCATGGAAATCGACTGTCTTCTCAAGGGCAACCTGGAAAAAGCCAAACGAAACGCGAAGGAAGACTACGAGCTTTCTCAGCACGTTTTCTGCGAGTGTGGTGCCAAGGTCTGGGGGAGAAGGAACAAAATAGGCAACCATATCTACATTCGCTACCAGTGTCCTCAGTGCCAACGGTATGTGGACAAAGTTTACCTTGAGGCGTTAACCAGAACGAAAATATTGTTCGCTTTCAGTGACCCTGATACACTGAAGACATATCTTAATGGTCAGGAACAAGGTAATACGGATGTTATTAAGGCTCGTCTGATTGATATGGGGAAACAGGTTGACCGGCGGTTGACCGTTCTCCATAATCTGAGGCGACAGCATGCCTGGGGTGACCTGACCGATGATGAATACCAGAGCGAAAGAGACAGAATCAAGGACGACCTTGCGAAGTTGCAGCAAGACAGAGAAGAGCTGCAAGAGAGCTACGAGGCTACTATCGACATGGAGAGAGACACCAGGATATTGGACCGACTTGCTGATCAGATTAGTGAGAGGCTCGCCCTCAATGACGTTGAGGCATTAAAACGATTGTATGACACGCTCAAGCTGAAGATAACGCTCACCGACAAAGCCATCCTCTTTAGCTCCAGAATACCTCTGGAAGAGTTGGAGGTTGTGGAAGCAACTTCACTATATTTGAACCAGCTAAAGCCTTGAGATAACCGAGTAAGCCTCTACGCCCAAGGGTATAGTCC
>JAHKBB010000039.1 GCA_018826445.1 Patescibacteria group bacterium
GTGTTTCCGGTACAATCCGCGCTTCTCGACTTCCGGCAAAAGCGCTTCAAATTTTCGCCTCCACATCCTCGCGTTCCTGCCATATTCTCTGCATAATGCGTACAATTTTTTGTCAGTCATTTTTCAATTGGTTAATTATATTGAAATGCGCTTCAAACATACCAAAAATCACGACCCGAAACAACCCGAAAACGGCTCAAGAAAGCCATTATACAACATTTTCCGAAACCCAAAAACCAATCCGGCTCCAAACACTTAAAATGGTGAGTAAAACCTCACCTCTCGCGCCGTTTCGTAGCGCCCCGCGACAAAAAACTCACGCGACCCGCGAAAAACCGCTCACAACGAAAACAAATCCCAATTCCGGAACTGCCAAAAAACTGTCAACACATTTTTCATATCTTCCGCGCGAAACTCTTGAAAACCTCCAAAAACTCGTCAATACGTTTTTCACACCTTTCACATATCCAAAACAAACCCCACCGAAAAACCATCACCACGAAATCTCACATTGCTTACGTCGCCCAAACGCCGGCCACAGCCTCGCCCAAAAACCCGTCACCACAAAATTCCCACATTCCCTACATCGCCCACCCCCCGGCCACAGCTCCACCCCAAAAACCCGTCACCACGATCTCCGGCATTGAAAAAACTGCTAAAATAAGGTATAATTCAATAATCGATTAACAAAAATTATGCCAGACGCTCAAACAGCAAGAACCCCGGAACCGGTTGCGGACAATACAGCCGAGTCTGTCGAACCACAACCGGGAAAGCCGGTGGCTCCGGAAATTCAGGAAGTCCGAGAGAATACTCGAACACAAGTTACAAGTCTCAACGTAGAACAAATAAAAAGAGCCGGAACTCACGAAGAAAAAACCCGACTCATAGACGAACTCGTTTCGCCAATCCCGGCGGCGGACACAATGGAGCTGATCTTTTCACTTGCTCCAACACAGGCGGTCACATTAGTCCCAAAGGTGATATCAAAATCAGAAAGCAATATCGGAATAGACCTCGCGGTCAGAGACGGGAAAACAGTATTTTCAATACTAAAAGATCAGGGATTGCAACTTGCACTTGTGGAAAAGTTAGACGTAGAGGGGGTAAAAGAACACCTCGTGAAGTTTTTTGAAGAAGCGAAAAGCGACAACGTCCGACTCGCGCTCGTAAAAAAAATGCGTGAACAACTAAAATCCAACCAAGACCTCTTGGACGCAATCAAAACAACAAACGCCCCGGAAGTCCTAAGAGCCCTTTTAAACAGGGTCCCGGAAGCCGGAATTTCATTCGACCTATACAAAGAGATTGAAGAAGCAATCAAAAAAAAGCCGATGCTCACAGTCTTCCTGAAAAGCAAGGCTTGGCGAAAATTCGCAGGAAATTATTCAAAATCAGGACCGGAAAGACTCGCGGATGACCACGTTATAAATCCGGCAAAAAACACCTGGACTAGAATCACAGGCTGGTTCAGCAGAACGTGGGGAAGAATCAGAGGGTTGTTCGGGCGCAAAAAAGAACCGGAAATACCGATGCCGGAAGAACCTCTATCACTGCCGCCGACAGAAAAACCATCAGGAGGGTCATCTATGCGAGTTAATTCGTGAAAACAATCACAAATTTTCAATCAGCCCATCCGCAAGCCCATCCGCAATCTCCTCTGGAACGAATCGGGGCTGATGCGCGATTGCCATATTGATTTCATTTCATTACAATTCAGGCGTGAATCGAATACAAAAACGACTTTTGATTCTTTTTGTCTCAGGAGTGATCCTGGGAATGGTTTTAATGTGGAGCGGAATGTACGTAATAAAACACACAGTCGAACTCCCAATTTCAGAAGAAGAACAAGCGACAGGAGGAATCGAAGCTCCAATTCCGAAATTCAAAAGCGAATTGAAAGCATCGGGAACCTCGGACAAAAAATCACAAACGGTGGACAAACCAGCTTCTAATGAGTCAGAAGAAGAACCCGGAACCCCATATAGCTCGGAACCGCTATCGGGTGGCGGCGGCGGTGGCGGCGGAAGCAACCCCCCTCCGACAGAGCCAACAGGGCCGGTTAGCGGCGAAGTCTAAAAATTGGCGGGATGGACGGGATTTGAACCCGCGACCTCCGGCGTGACAAGCCGGCGTTCTAACCAGCTGAACTACCACCCCGCAGTATTTAAAGCTTTCTTGTATATCTCATATTTTCTTTCAAGTGACAAACCATTCGTGGAATCATTATACATAAATCTGCACAATTTCATATGTTATAATGTCCGCGCTATGAAAATTGGTATCGACTGCAGAATGTATTCACCCGCTTTCACCGGCATTGGCCGCTACGTCCTTGAACTTACCGAAAATCTTTTTAAACTCGACAAGCAGAATGAATACGTGCTCTTTTTCAATAATCCCGAATACAAGTATTTCAAACCGCCAAACGAAAGAGTAAAAAAAGTTTTGGTCGACGCAGGGCATTATTCTTTCGCGGAACAAACGACATTTCTCAAAAAACTGAATAAAGAAAAGCTCGACCTCATGCATTTCACTCATTTCAATGCCCCGCTCCTGTACAACAAACCTTTTATAGTAACAATTCACGACCTCACCCTCACTCTTTTTCCGGGACAAAAGATGACAAACTTTACGCACAGAATGGCGTATCACGCGGTCATTAAGCACGCGGTCAAAAAAGCAAAGCATGTAATCGCGGTCTCGAATAATACAAAAAACGATCTCGGAAAATTCTTAAAAGCAGATACAAACAAAGTCTCTGTCGTGTATGAAGGGATTGCTCCGGAATTCAAGCCGATAAAAGGACACAAGCTCGAGTTAGTCCGCGGAAAATACGACATCCAAAAACCATTTCTCCTATATACCGGCGTATTCCGCAGCCACAAGAATCTCGTAAACCTCGTGAAAGCATTTGCGGTTATCAGGAAAAACTACAAACTTGATATTCAGCTCGTAATAACCGGCCGCGAAGACAAATACTACCCGGAAGTAAAAAACACAATAGAACAACTCGGACTTCAGAACGAAATTGTCATGCCGGGACTCGTGCCGGAAGAAGATTTAATCAGCCTATACAGCACGGCAACCATCTACGTATTCCCTTCTCTGTACGAAGGGTTCGGTCTTCCCCCGCTGGAAGCTATGCAATGCGGGACACCTGTTGTCTGCTCAAACGCGTCATGTATGCCGGAAGTTTGCGGTGACGCCGTACTCTTTTTCAATCCAAACGATTTAAGTGATATTGCCGAAAAAGTCCACACATTATACAAGGACAAGAATCTTCAAAAGAAATTAATCAAAAAAGGTTTGGAACACGTCCAAAAATTCTCGTGGGAGAAAATGGCTAAAGAAACATTAAAATTGTATAATTCGGTCGCATGACATTCACTTCAATACAA
Source organism: Patescibacteria group bacterium (assembly GCA_018826445.1). Classification (GTDB taxonomy): domain Bacteria; phylum Patescibacteriota; class Gracilibacteria; order UBA1369; family JAHKBB01; genus JAHKBB01. Next base: position 3,402 of record JAHKBB010000039.1, read on the forward strand.
CAACTAATCCCAAAGGCGGCACGCAAGTACGGCATATACAAAACCATGCGCGCGATAGAAGTGTGCAGGGAAGCGGAAAAGGTTCTGGATGAACTTTTCAAGAACAGAGAACATGGCCAGATGAAAGCAAGGTCATTCAGTGACGGGGAGTTAAAGATAAAAGTTGCAAACTCTTCTTGGGCACAAGAAGTTTTTCTCCACAGAAAGACTCTTTTGAATCAGGTGAACGAACGGATTGATAGAAAAGCGGTAAAATCGGTCAAAATTACCACAAAATCCGCTTGACAATGCCTGCATTATGGCTAAAATGAACCCCGCTATTAAGTAACGCATGTAATTTTGCTGACAATCAGATTATCCCGAACCGGGAAGAAGTCACAACCAAGTTTCCGAATAGTCCTTCAGGAGCATACCGCAGCGGTTCAAGGTAAGTTCATAGAAATTCTAGGGTACTACAAACCTTCGGAAGACCCAAAAGTTCTTGAAGTAAACGAAGAAAGAATCAAGCACTGGATTTCGGTTGGCGCGAAGCCGTCAGATACATTAGCCGTTCTCCTTAAAGGGAAGGGTTTTGAAGGTATGGACAAATACATAGCTCCTCGAAATAAGAAGAGAAATAAGAAAGGAGAGGAAGCCGCGCCAGCGGCTGTGCCTGTAGCCGCACCCGCGGAAGGCAACAAGAAAGCGCCGGTAGAAGCGCCGGCGGAAGCTCTCGCAGCACCTGCAGAGGAACCAGTGAAAGCGGAAAAAACTAAAGAAAAATCTGAATAATAACTATAAATCCAATTTAACCCCGAAACTATGGCAGAAGATGTAACACAAGGAACGGATCGCGACTTTATTGAGTACATCGTGAAACAGATCGTGGAAAGCCCGGATGAGGTTGAGGTGACACGAGATGTTGATGAAATGGGTGTGCTCATCACTCTGAAAGTCGGAAAGAATGACATGGGGAAAGTTATCGGAAAGAGCGGTCAAACCGCAAAATCTCTCCGAATCCTTCTACGTGTTATCGGTTCAAAGAACAACTCTAGAGTAAATCTAAAGATTGTTGAACCGGAAGGAGAAGAAGCGGGAGCGCAAGAAATTCCTGTTGAAGAAACTCCTGCTGAGGAAGTAGCTGAAGAAGCGGCCGAATAGTAGACCGAACAGGAAGATACCGAATAATTTGAAACCGATTATAAAAAAGGGTACTATTGGCCTGACGAAAATAATCTATTTATCATGGCTAAAAAAAATCTGACAGACGCAATGGCAAACTATGACATTCTCGAGATCATCAATCGTGGAATCGCATATGCAATTATCATTGCAGGGCTTTTGTCCGTGATATTTATCTTCGTAGGCGGGATTTCGTTCATCCTGTCGGGAGGCAAAGAGGATAAAATCAAAGAGGCGGTAAGTACGATCAGATACGCGATTATCGGGCTCGTGGTAACAATCCTGGCTATCGTTATAGTTGGAATAGTCGGGAAAGCTCTGGATATAGACATCATCCACTATCTCAATTTTGCTGACATCATCGACACGATCAAAAGCATCACTCAGTCCGCGGATACCGGCGGCGGGGCGGGGGTCGGCGGTGGAATAGATTCTTTGGACTAAACTTCTTCGCGAGCTTGGGCGATGAGATGGGCCCAATCGTGAGGAAATCTGTATGTTTCCAGTGCGCGGACGATAGCGGCGAAGATCCCCCAATGATCGTCGTTGTTGAAGGTAAAACTGTTCCCCGTTTCTTTCACGGGGTTGTAATTTTCAGCGCCTTCGGCATCGGAAGCGACAACAGGAATGACGCCGTTGCGCCAAGCGTCATGCAGGTATTTGTCAGGATTCTCAGATAGAACAAGCATCATGTCGGAAGCCCATAGGAGCTTTTCGTATGTGTCCATATTCTCCCTTAAGGGAACAACCGTAAGGTTCAAAGTTGAAAGCCCATCCAATAACTCGGGAAGAATCCTGGAATCAGAGGCGACCAAAAGAATTGGACTATTCGCCTTGGCTCTGATCGACTTAGGAAGGTCGGCCTTCGCTTTTTGCTTATTCATCTTTGTTTTTGTTTCGATTTATCCTAATATACTACCATAAAACAGGAGTAATTCCAATCCCAAACCCGTTGACACAATGGAAAAATTAGTGCTGATAGACGGCAATGCAATTGTGCACAGAGCTTTTCACGCGCTCCCCCCTTTCAAAACCAAGAAAGGAGAGCTTGTGAATGCCGTATATGGATTCACTTCCATGCTCCTTAATATCCTCCTAAACGAGGAGCCGGACTATATAGCGGTCTCATTCGACAAAGCAAAGAAAACCTTCAGACACGAAAAGTATGAGGACTACAAAGCTACCAGGATAAAAGCTCCGCAAGAATTATACGACCAATTCCCGAAAATCAAAGAACTGGTGGAGACATTCAATATCCCGATATATGAAATAGACGGATACGAGGCGGATGACGTATTGGGCACGTTGGCGAAACAAGCGGAAAAAGAAGACATAAAGACATACATAATGACCGGCGACCTGGACACATTGCAACTGGTAACTGACAAAACGTTTGTCCTCACCCCATTTAAAGGATTCAAAGAGACAATCAAATACGACTATCAAAAAGTAATGGCCAAATACGGACTCAGTCCGTCACAGATCCCGGATCTTAAAGGCTTAATGGGAGATTCCTCAGACAACATTCCGGGTGTGTACGGCATCGGAGAAAAAACAGCTATTTCACTGCTTCAAAAATACAAATCAATAGACGGGGTATATGAAAATTTAGACGAGATCACCGGGGCGGTCCACGATAAGCTGGAAGCCGGAAAAGATAAAGGGTTCTTTAGCAGAGAGCTTGCGACAATCGTTTTGGATGTGCCTCTAAAGCTCGACTTAGGAGCTTGCAGGGCGCACAATTTTGACTACTCAAAAATCAAAGAACTGTTTAAGGAACTGGAATTTCATAGCCTTATCAAAAGACTGGACAATTTTACAGAGACTGTCGCACAGCAACATTTATTCTAAAAATCGTACTTCTCCGCATCCCCATCACATCCACACGCACAGCGATCAACTTTTTTGTACAGGGGAAATGGCTTAGAGTCGTATAATTTCAAAACAAAACGGTCCAAAAAACAACACGAAAACGACCCTGTAAAAACGGAACCACGCCCCCGCGAAAACCGCTTGTGTAAGCCAAGGAAATTGAATAAAAAATTAGAACAAAGCCTGGAAGGTGACCGAAAAATCAAAATAAAAGGTTTGCAAGCCCAAAAAATTTCCTTTATAGTCAGTCCGCAAACACCACAGGGGGTGCATTTTTAATTCTCTCAAAATGTCAAAATCACGCATTGTTGCCAGCCTGGATATAGGCAGTTCCAAGATCAGAACAGTAGTTGGGGTAATGGAAGGAGACAATCAGGTCCCTAACATTATCGGGGTTGGTATTTCACCATCAACCGGTCTTCGCAAAGGGTCAATAATTGACGTCGAAGAAACTATCGCTTCAATCACTTCATCTTTGGAAGACGCCGAAAGAATGGCCGGCGAACCGATCAACCACGTATTCCTCGGAATCGGAGGAAACCACATTGAATCCATGAACAGCAAAGGAGTCATCGCGATCTCAAGCGCCGGAAACGAAATTTCGGAAGATGATATCGACAGAGTCCTGGAAGCCGCCCAAGCGGTTTCGATTCCGGCCAACAGACGAATTCTTCGAATCATCCCAAAATCATTCACGGTGGATGAACAAAAGGGTATTAAGTACCCGGTGGGAATGATAGGTATTCGCTTGGAGGTCGAAGCTCATCTTGTGACGGGACTCGTACCTTCAATCAAAAACATCGAAAAGTGTGTGCTTCAAGCGGGCGTGGATATTGACGATGTAATTCCAAACTGTCTTGCCCCGGCGGAAGCGGTGCTCTCAAAGAGACAGAAGGAGCTTGGGGTTGTGGTTGTGGATGTCGGATGCGGGAGCACGTCCGTTAGTGTGTTTGAGGAAGGGACCACACTTCACACAGCGGTAATTCCTGTTGGTGGAGAAAATGTTACAAACGACGTCGCTATTGGACTTCGAACTTCAGTAGATACCGCGGAAAAAATAAAGATTGAATATGGAACATGTACCCCGGAAGACGTTTCGGAGCGTGAAACAATAGACCTTTCACTGATGAGCAAGATCGACACTCACCAGGTTTCAAAGAAGCATATGGTCGAAATCATTCAAGCCCGCTACCACGAAATATTTGTACTTGTAAAGGAGGAATTGGCAAAGATCCACAGAGACGGAATGCTGCCCGCGGGGGTTGTTCTTACCGGAGCGGCCGTAAAAATGGCGGGAGTCGCGGATCTCGCGAGAGATACATTAAACCTCCCGGTGCAGATCGGGTTCCCGCAGAATTTCGATGGCGTTGTGGACAAGATCGATGATCCCGCGTACGCGACAGCTATCGGACTCATTCTTTGGGGATCAAAGATGGAGGCCAGGCCCATGACTCTCTCATTCAGAAGTTTGAATATTCGAAAATCACTGAGCGGCGTAAGAAATTGGGTTAAGAACCTATTACCCTAATATTGGCAAGCCCAAAATTATTGACAAATTCTTAATATATTGAAACAATTCAACCCTTTCCTAACCTAAAATACTATGGCCAGTCAGAAAAAAGATAACCACTCACTCAAAAATTTGTTTTCAAAAAGAAGCTTCGCGGAAGAACCGGCTGCGAGGAGGACAATGGAAGTGATTCCGGAAATTACTCCGGTTGCGTCAATCAAAGTTATCGGAGTTGGCGGAGGCGGATGCAATGCTCTTGACCGAATGATCAAATCAAACCTCAAGGGTATTGAATTTGTTTCTATAAACACGGACGCGCAGGCTCTGTATCATTCCCAAGCTCCAACAAAAATAAACATTGGAAGAGCGACTACACGCGGACTCGGCGCCGGAGCAAATCCCGACATCGGCAAGCAAGCCGCGGAAGAAAGCATAGAAGACATCCGCGAATCCCTGCAAGGGGCGGACATGATCTTCCTCACATACGGTCTTGGCGGCGGAACAGGTACGGGTGGAGGTCCGGTCATCGCGGAAGCCGCAAAAGAAATGGGAATCCTGACGGTGGCCGTAGTCACAAAACCTTTCGCGTTTGAAGGGCACAAGAGACAACAGCAATCAGATGAAGGGTTGGAAAATCTAAAGAACAAAGTGGACACTTTAATTACAATTCCAAACGACAAACTTCTATCAATCATCGACAAAAAGACCCCTCTTAACGACGCGTTTACGGTTGTGGATGACGTTTTAAGACAAGGTGTCCAAGGTATCGCGGACTTGATCACGACTCACGGAATGATCAATGTGGACTTTGCGGACGTAAAGACAATTATGGAAAATGCGGGTTCAGCCCTTATGGGTATCGGATACGGCACCGGAGAAAACAGAGCGGTGGAAGCGGCAAAAGCGGCTATCGACAGCCCGCTTCTCGAGCTTTCCATCGATGGCGCAAAAGGAGTTCTGTTCAATGTTACCGGCGGAAACGATCTATCTATGTACGAAGTTGACGAAGCCGCAAGAATCATCACGGAAGCCGCTGATCCTGAAGCTGAAATCATCTTCGGCGCAGTCATAAACGACTCCTACACCGGCGAAATAAAGATCACGGTAGTCGCCACAGGTTTTGAACAGCAGCCGCTGACAAGAACTCAAGCCTTCCGGCCGCACGCGTCCATCCCAACGGAAATGCCCGTAAGAGCCACCGACAACGAACTCGACATCCCGGCGTTTATTAGGAAGAAGATGAACTAGGAGATTGGGTCTAACTAGATACCTTTTAGAGTTTTGTTGTTAACCCGTAGGAATTCATTTACATACATATCTTTGTTCATATCCGACAGGGTATATGTAAATCGGAAAATACCTCTCCCTCCCTCAGTCGTTCCTGTATGCTCCTGCTTGAGCCCTGGATCTATGGGCAACTTCTTTGGCATTTTAAATTTTAA
>JAHKBB010000040.1 GCA_018826445.1 Patescibacteria group bacterium
TATGCCACAAAATATTGCGAGGTTTGTCCGGTAAAACATTAAGAACTGCTTGTATTTAACAGATCAGAAAAAAACTGGGGTCTTTTTAGCTTATTCCGCATGCTTTATCACGGGTCTAATCGAGAAAATGGAGAAGAAGGTCGTGGCGAAGGCCATTATTACGAGTATTGAGAAGACGTTTTGGTCTATTATTCCCTTCTGGATTCCTATTGAGGCGATGATGAGTTCGACGGCTCCGCGGCTGTTCATCGCGAGGCCGATAACCAACGATTGTTTGAACGGAATTTTCTGCAGTAAAGCCGCTCCGCCCGCTCCCACAACTTTCCCAATTATCGCGACCACAACTACCGCGATCAAAAACCAGGTTGCCTGCGTAATTGCCGTGAAGTCGAGGTAGAATGCCAAGCTTGTGAAAAATATTGGTCCGAGGAAGCTGTAGCTTAAGCCGTATATTCTGTCTTCGATTTTGTTGAATGTTTTTTCGTCCAGTACTTCTTCGCGGATGAATAGGCCCGCCAAGAATGCACCGATAACCATGTGGAGTCCGATTGATTCGGCGGTTAACCCGAGTATAAGTCCGACTATAAGTGTAAACGTGAATCCTTTGTCGCGAAGAAATCGATTCATGTATTTTGAAATTCTGAGGCCTCCAATAATCACAACGAAAAAGAATGCGACGGTTTTCGCCAAGATTATTAACAGTGGTAAAAGCGCGAAATCCCCGGTTTCAGCCAGGCTTAACACTACTGAAAATAGTATCAGCGCGAATATGTCGTCAAGCACGGCCGCCCCTATTGTTATGTGGGCTGTTCTTGTTTTGAGTTTTTTATTGTCTTTGAATAATCTGGTTGAGATAGCGATGGCTGTACATGACATACACATTGCGACGAAGAGAGAGACCGGTACGGTTTGGCCGAACAATTGGGCGACAAGGTATCCTCCCGTAAATGGCAAGACCACTCCCCCTGCGGCTACGACCAGGGATTTTTTTGATGCGTGCAAGAGTTCGTGAGGGTCGCTTTCCAGTCCCGCGTGGAGCATGAGGAAGAACACCCCGAGTTTTGCGAGCAGGTGTATTGTTTCGCTGTCCGGGCTGACAAGGCCGAGCACCGCGGGTCCTACAATTATTCCTCCGATTAATTCTCCAAAAAGCACGGGTAGCTTGAAGGTGCGGAAAACTTTTCCCATTCCCCATACGATAACCATTAAAATCAGCAAGCTGCGGAAATCCTCCACGTTTACTCTGGTTATGTTCCGCCGATATTATACATACGGGACTATCGGGAACAAAGAAAATTATGTGGAGTATTCGTTTGACAAAATTACTTAAATAGGAGAGAATTGCCTCCTTTTTAATTAACACTTTAAGCGTGATTACAAATCTAGCCGAACACACGAAAGAGTGGGATTTGCCAACCCAGCGCGTGCTGAAACATTTCAATGACATTCTGGAAATCCCGAGACCTTCGAGTGAACTGGTGGAAAATGGGGAGGAAGGGATTAGAGAGCATCTTCGTCAATTCGCGGCCGCACATAGCCTTGAATGCAGAGAGGATGAGGTTAAGAATATCGCGATTGATATTCCCGCCTCAAAAGATTGTGAAGACAAACTAAGAATTGTTTTGCAGGCTCATATGGATATGGTTACCATGGGAGGCAATGACAAGCGGGCCACGCAGGCGCGTATTGAAGACGGCTGGCTAAAATCTGATGGAAAAACCACTCTTGGCGCGGACAACGGGATTGCTATCGCGATGTGCATGGCTCTCGCGGAAGATAAAGAATTGAGGCATGGCCCTCTTACATTTTTGTTCACCGTTAGTGAAGAAAAGGGAATGATTGGCGCGAAGAAGTTGGATCCGAAATTAATTCCCGAGGACGCGGCGATTTTGGTAAATCTTGATGCTGAAGATGGTGCGCATCTGATTTGCAATGGTTCTGCCGGCAGCGTAGATGTAACAGGAAATTTTAATGTAAGCGAAAAGGTTGCGATTCCGGAGGGGTATGAGATTCTGGAAATTGATCTTGGAGGTCTCCCGGGAGGACATTCGGGTGATGAAATTCATCAAAGGAGAGGAAACAGTATCCGGCTTTTGAATAACCTGCTCGAGTCGATAAGTAACAGAGTGGGCGCGGATTTTAAATTGGTAGAATATATGGATTTTAAATTGATAGAATATACCGGGGGAGAGCAGAGAAATTCACTTCCGGTGGCCGCTCGCTGTGTAATCGCCGTGCCCAAGTCGGAGGTTGAAGCGGTGAAGCAGATAGCTGAGCATTTCCGAAATGCGCTTAAGAAAGGCGTCACGCCAGATGCGGATCTGAGCGTGGAGCACGCGAGAGATTTGAAGATAAATGTTGAAAATGTGGACGTTATGGATGACCCGATTTCGGCAATAGCGGATGATGTTAAAGATTCCGTAATGAAAGCGATTCGTGAAGTTTGTGATCTTGAGATAGAGGCGGAAGGAGGGTTTAAAGGCGGCGTGTTGACATCGAGCAGTCTGGGAGTAATTGACCTTAAAGAGGATGTATTGAGGTTGCAGATTCTGGCTCGGGCCGCCAAGTCCGAATCTTTGGGGAAAAGGGCCGGCGAGCTTACGGCTGTACTTAGTAATGCGGGAGCCAGCGTTTTAACGGATAACAGGTCTGAGGGCTGGCTGGAGATGAAAGGCAGTCGTGCGGTCGACTTGGCCGTTCAAGCTGTTAAGCAGGTTGTGCCCGGCAAAATTCCGCAAGTATTTGCATACCACGCAGGCTTGGAATCCGCGTTAATTAAAGAGAGGGTGGGGGCGCTTTCCGCGGTTGCGATTGGTCCAAAGATGGCGGATGTGCACAGTAGGAACGAGAGGGTGAGCCTTGAGTCTATCGCGGATATTAACAAAGTGGTGAGGAGAATGGTGGAGTTGGTATGCTCTGAACTTAGCCACGTGATTACGCCATCGCCGAAAGTTCTCAAATGCGACGACGAGCCGGATATCGGCCTGAAGATTCACAAACTCTATTCCGAGCTCACAGGTCCCGTTAATGGAGCGTTGAAGTATGGGGTTCTCAGATTTCTGCAAGAGTGGGGATTTAGTATTACAAAGACTCGATTCAAGCAGTTTATGGAAGAAGTTTTAGATGAAACCGGTAAGGTTTACGCTCTTGCATCGGAAGGTTCGTTGGAGGAGGCTATGCATTCTCCATCCTGGCAATTGCCACATTCGAGAGGTGTTCCATATTCAGTTCTGCAAACCGTTGTTGAATGTAATGACGGAGGCGCAGAGAAGGCTTTGAATGGCTTGAAGGAGCTTCGCATTACTTGCGACAATTTTTATCGCGCGTGTACGGGAGAGGAATTGGCTTGATGGAGCCGCTGGGTGATAGTTACTTTCAGTTTCTGTTTGGTGTTGAATTAAAGAAAAGGCACTATTTAAAGCAATTGGAGGGGCGGAAGCATATGGTTGAAGAGGTTTATCTGGTTGAGAGGGAAAATGTTGGGAATAAGACTGAAAATAAAGAATCCAAAGGCTATAACAAAAATCGCAAACCCAGGATAAATTAGACAATAATGCCAGAAATCACCTTTATTTTGTTTTGGGTATTTGAAAAAAAACACCCAATCCAATAATAAAAGGGGTGAAAAAAAGTGTGATTAGCATCATCAAAGCGGGCACCAGTGGGGCGATTGACCACTCTGCAATTGAAACCTCAGATGGATAACCAGGCATTTTGAAAGTTAAATACCCTCCTAAAAAAGTATAATAAAAAAGGAGAACAAAAATGACAACTGAAATTTCTCAAAAAGGACAACCCGAAACTTTCCCCGAAAGTAAAAGTGTGGCTAGAAGGGGTGGGAATGTAGCAGGGAAAGCAAGAAAGGAGGCGGAAAAAGAGCTTGGGTTCAGGGTAACGGCTTATAGTATTCGGCGTTTTGCAGCGACCAAGTTGTACAATGCCCCGAATGTGTCTGACGGGGATGTTATGCAGCATATGGGTCATACGAGGCTTAGTACGACTATGAGATACGTTAGGCGTGGTTGTTCTTTGACAGATAGGGATGTGGAGGTGATGGAGAAGGTGTTTTGATCTTTGACGGTCGAGGAGTTTAATATGTAATTTATTTATTCCCCCAGCTTTGTTGTTAATTTGCATAGGTTTGCATAGGTTTGCTTTTAATTTGCATAGGTTTGCATAGTTTGATATAATATTTGCGTAGTAAGTCTTAAATATGAGGCCTAGATTAATCACAATTGGGGAAGCGGCAAAAATGATAGGAGTGTCTATTGACACTCTTCGGAGATGGGATGAAAAAGGAAAGCTTGTTGCCAGGCGTTTTTCTAAAGAAGGGCATAGATATTATAGGTATGAAGACGTCAAATTTTTATTGAGTGATCTATATGCTGCGGCAATAAACTGGGTCTGTTCGAGTTCGCCGTATGTGCCTGCCAGTCCGTATTATTGTGAAAATATTGCTGTTTTCCAGGTAAAGCTGAGTAAGCTTGAAAAGGAATTGGGAACTATTGAAGACCTATTTGCTATTTATCCTATGTTGTCGTCTATTGCTGGCGAAATTGGTAATAACTCTTTTGATCATAATTTAGGAAATTGGCCTGATTTGATGGGTGTTTTCTTTGGATATGATCTTAGTAGAAGGATAATAGTTCTGGCTGATAGGGGACGTGGAATACTTCAGACTTTAAAGAGGGTAAGGCCAGAATTGTCTAGTGCTTCGGAGGCGGTCGATGTAGCTTTTACAGAGTATATATCTGGCAGAGCACCTGAAAATAGAGGTAATGGCTTGAAATTTGTAAAAAAAGCTATAATTGAAAACCCTTTTTCCCTTATTTTTCAAACGGGTAATGCTAAGCTTAGGTTGCAACAGGGAGATAAGGAGCTGTATATTGAGGAAGATCCAGTTTCTTTTCGCGGCTGTTTCGCTTTTGTAGAGTTCTAACATCTGACAATTATGTATGTTTATCTGAATCAATTTGGAAGAACTTTAACTTCTAGGCAAAATGGAAAGGAGGCATATGCCATACTTAGTTCTAATTTGTCTTCCTTGGATGAAAAAGAAAAAGTTGAAATAGATTTTAGTGGAGTTGTTACGTTCACTCCTTCGTGGGGAGATGAAGTGTTGACCCCTTTGTCTCAAAGATTTGGAGATCGTGTTGTTTTTCTGAATACCGAAAACCCTTCGGTTAAGATGACCTTGAGTATTTTGCAAGAATCAAGAGGTCATTAATTCAATGCGTGCATCTCAACCGATTTACTCATCTGTTGATTTGAACAAGCCAGATAAATAGTCGTAGTGTATGGGCGGAGAAATTGATTTTGGTGTGATTGCGCAATTTCGATACCAGATTATTGATAGCTTTGTTGCCCATTGGGGCTTATCGGTATCATACGATCTTTGTGTCCCTTGCCCTGGTGTATGAAGATTGTCATTTCATGCGGTTCTGCGATACCTGTTTCTTTCAAAAAGAGCCGAAAGGTGTTTTGATAGCCTTTGATTGTGATGGGGGCGTAATTTCGTATCACTGAGCAATACTGGAGATAGTTTTCTAGTAGACTAGACAATGTGTTTGTGGACATAACCAACGGGTTAAGAATAGTGGTTTTTGTCCTTGAGTTGTCTAGCTTTTATGGAGCCGCCGACGAGATTTGAACTCGTTACCTCGCCCTTACCATGGGCGCGCTCTACCAATTGAGCTACGGCGGCAAAATTTTCTTGAGCCCGTGGGTACATACCTAATGAGTATGTACCTCAACGATGCTATTTTACATCGATTTCCTTTAGTCCAAGCCGTTTCTTCGTATCGAGCGGAGGAGTACACCCTTACCATGGAGTTACTCTACCATCTGAGTTATCGCGGCGTGGCTTGTTTATTTTAACTCCGGAACCGATTTTTTTCCAGGTTGGATTTTTCGATTCCGGAATTAAATGTGATATAATTGCGGAAAACTAACCAATACCAAAATGCAAAAACCGTATCTGGGTCTGAAAATGACCGAAAAAGAACTTCATTCGGGGAAATATTTACTTGCTGTTTTTTGTATGGAACCGGAGAAGGGGGAAGATTTTCTTGGGCTTGCGACCGAGGTCGCGGCTGAGTCCAGCACCGGTTCGAATATGCGTGTTTCGACAGCTACGACGTTTTCAGACGATTTGAACGCGCGTGTGTACAAGGTGGATAAACGGAAGAATCTCGCGTATTTTGCGTATCCGATTGATATTTTTGATCGTGGCGGGAATGTGCAGAACATCATGACATACATTGCCGGGAATGTGTACGGAATGGGAAATCTCAAGGGTCTCAAGCTGCTGGACGTGTGGTTCCCGCCAAGGATGCTAAAGAGGCATGACGGGCCGTCGTACACGTTAAAGGACATGAAGAAATATCTCGGGGTGAAGAGCAGACCTATTCTTGGAACTATCGTGAAGCCGAAGATTGGGCTGAAAGCGAAGGAGTTCGCTCAAGTTTGTTATGAGTTTTGGACGGGCGGTGGGGATTTTGTGAAGTTTGATGAGCCGCAGGCGGATCAAGTTTTCTGCCCGTTTAAAGAAGTCGTCGTTGAAATCGCGAAACAAATGAAGCGTGTGAAGAAAGAAACCGGAAAGAATAAAGTGATGTCGATAAACATTTCCGCTGCCGATTTTGATACGATGATCGAGAGGGCGAATTATGTGAAATCAAAGATGGTGAAGGGAAGCTACGCGTTTTTGATAGATGGTATTACGGCCGGATGGATGGCCGTGCAGACTATGAGAAGAAAATTCCCGGATGTGTTCTTGCATTTTCATAGGGCCGGGCACGGAGCTTTTACCAGACCGGAAAATCATTTCGGGTTTTCTGTGCCGATTTTAACCGCTTTCGGAAGGCTTTCCGGAGCTTCGGGAATTCATACCGGGACTGCCGGAATTGGAAAAATGAAAGGAGACAAAGAGGATGTAGTCGCGGTTCATACCGCTTTGGACAAAGTGGCAAAAGGCCTTTATTTTGAGCAGGATTGGAAAGATATAAAGCCTTGTGCGCCAATCGCTTCCGGCGGGCTGAATCCAACCAAACTGGGGGCTTTGATAGACGCTTTTGGAACAACCGATTTTATTACCACTATGGGAGCCGGTTGTCATGCTCATCCGGATGGAACCAGAAGTGGCGCAACAGCTCTTGTTCAAGCTTGCGAGGCATGGCAAAAGGGAATGACGATAGATGAATATGCGAAAGATCACACGGAATTGAAGAAGGCGATCGGAAAGTTCCGAAAAACGGCACTTTAATTTCATTGAGCGTGTAGGAGGTATGTGTTTTTCGGTTTGTAAAATAGTAAAAAAGTAAAAAAATTTTACTATTTTACTTCCTTGAAAATAAAAGACGGGTTGAAGTCTGTCCCATCCCAGGACAGAATTTTCGGGTTAGGATCGTGCGATTTCTGAAGTTTCCTTTTGACATTCCGGGTTTTTTCGCTAGAATGGCTCTGCTTTTTAAGGAATAGAAATGGCAAAAGGGAAAAGTCAGTATTGCACATGGTATTGCGGCGAATGCAAGATGGCCGGACAGGTCACCTATTACAACAAACACAACAATGATACTATTATGAAAGACAAGAAGCGTTTTTGTCCAAAATGCCGCAAACACACTGTACACAAGAGAAAAGATACAAAAAAAGGTTCTTCATAAAAGTGCCGATTATGGCGATAAAAAAATACATTATTTTACTTACCGTTTTGTTTGCCGTGCCGTTTTTGGCTTCGTGCAGTCTTGTTCCGCGGGATGCGGGAGTTGCTGAAAAGGATACGGTTGCGAGCGAGAGCGGTCTTTATGCTGAGCAGTTTTTACCGCCTGATCTGGATTTTGTTCTTGCTTTCAATACTCATGACAAAGGTCAGCGCGAGATTTTTGAGCAGATTGAAGGAAGGCTTTATCTGGAGTTTGGTGTTGCGTATGAGATGATGAGTCCCGCGATGAATAGGCTTTTGGGTGCGAAGATTGATTTTATCAACGATTTCAAACCCGTTATTGGTGAGAATTTCCGAAGTGTTTGGGGAGAAAATGGCGAAGATTTTTATGTGATTGTGACTGTCGCGGACGTTGCCGCGCTGGATATATTCTTTGGAAAACTTCTTTCTTCCGAGAAATTTGTGGAGTCTGAATATAATGAAAGAAGACTCTACGAAAATGATGCTGATAAGATATATATCCTCGAGTATGATGACCTTTTGATCTTTGCCGGTGGCAGACAAAAACTGATTGAAGCCGTGGATCGACATGAACTTCGCGCGAGTACGATTGAAAACAATCCGTATTTTTCCAAGTTTAACGAGAAGGTGGGAAACGATGCTTTTGCGTACTTTTTCAAGAAGCTTTCGGACAAAGAGTTCGTTAGCGGCGCTATGAATCTGCAGAAGGATGGGATCGCTATGACCGGTTATACGAATAGAAATTATAATCCGCAAAAAGTCGGGCAGTTTAAGCTTGCGGACAATATTTTTACTGACGATATTTTTGGATATTGGGAGGGCCGTGATATAGCGTCGTATCTCAGAGCCAAGCTTTCCGAGCAGGCATATGGTACGTACGATAGCTTTAAGGATTCTTTTGAAAGCTCGACAGACCTTTCTTTTGAGAAAAATTTATTGAGTTTCCTGGGTGAGGGCTACGCTTTTTCTTTCCATGACAATGGAAGTCTTTTGCCCGGAGTCGTAATGCTTTTTGATGCTTCTTCCGACCCGAAAAGCGCAAGCGAAGTTGTTGAGAGTTTGAGGTCCAGGACAGAGACTATCGTAAAAAGTTTGCAGTTCAGCTACGAAGGCGGAGAAGAGGCGGCGAAGGCGGTTGCTTCCAAGAGAAAGTTAAAGATTGATGGCGGTGAAGGATACATTATGGAGATTGATTTCGGACTGCTTTTGAGTTCTGTTTCTTCCGAGAAATTCGTGTTCGCGTTTGGAATGACCGGTGACAATAAATTCTATCTTTCCACATACAAGAATTTTGTGGAGTCGTATGGGAAGCGCGCTTTGACCAAAAATGCGGAATTCATGAATTTGGTGGATAAAATTGATACATCAGACAGCAGTGTTCTTTCGTATATCGCGTTCAAACCATTCAGCGGATTCTTTACACGGCTATATGACTATCGGGAAGACGTTGAGGCTTTGATTGGGGAGAATTCCCTCGATTTGTACGACAAATACGGAAATTATCTTAATCCGTTGAAAAATGGCCTCTTTTCTGTTAAGAAAGAGGGGCAGGAAGTTTTCGTAAACGGGTTCGTGAACTTTGATTAACAGGCATTAAAGGTCCATAGTGTCAATGGTAGCACGTCGGTCTCCAAAACCGAAAGTAGGGGTTCAAATCCTCTTGGACCTGCCATGGAGAGAATTTATTAAAATAACCTTCCTAATTTCATACGTGTTGTGCGTATTAGCCTTCCAAATCTACTTGATGGTATTTCCCTTGTCTGTAGTCTATCTATTCTTTCTACTATAGCCTGTATCATTTCGATCCATCTTGTTTTTGTTTCCTCGGGACATGCGATAATTGATTCTAATAGTTGTTCTTTTATGGTCTCGAGAGTTCCCTCGCTTGATTCCGGTAGATCTATGTTAGATTCGTCTGTTTTAACTATTGCTTGATATATATCACGCAATTGTCTAAATCCAGAGTCTTGGCCGGGATATATGATGGAGTGTAAAATGTCGATTGTATATTTTCCAAGTCCAAACCGTGCCTGTTTGGTTTGAGAATCTTGCTCTGTTTGCAATGCTAAATTTATTAATCTCACCGGCTCTTTAATTTTGTGTTCCCATTGTTGGTAGCTTTCTTCACAGCATCCTGTCAGTGTTTTTAGCAGTTCAATTTTCAAGCTTCTTATTTTCTTCTTTTCATCTTGTAAAAGCTCTTGGGAAGGTAAATTTTCCAGATATGCCTCCAAGCGGGTTAATTGTCCATTAAGTTGAGGGTCGTCTATATTTCCTATGTTGTTAAAAATAAGTGATATATCCAAAGGTTCTCCGTTTTCTTTCGGTATGCTCACAAATATGCCGTCATCTAGTGTGTTACGTGAGTCTTCAAATTCTTTTGGATTTTTTCCTCCCAAATTCATGTTATGTGTGTTATAGGCTGTGAATAATATACCAAAATGCTCTTGACGTCAAGTCAATTTTGTATTACAATTCATCCTCGTAAATTTTACTATGGATAAAGTGAATTATCATATAGAAGATGAGGAAATTCGTGATATCTATGAGGGTTTGTCAGAGCCGTCGAGAATTACCAATAGGACGGATGAAGTTGAAGCGATGATGACTTCAGGCGGATCGCTTTTCGCCTATGAGCTTATGCAGGGCATGGTTGATTACGGGGCCGATGTAGAACCTCCCCCCAGGGTCACTATTGAGTCAAAAGATGGAAAAAGGTTTATTTTTGACGGATTTAGACCTGAAGGACTTGAGAGTGACCAAATTGCAGCAATAGAATTTACTCATTACGGTCCCGGATTCAATCCGGAATATCTATTAAATTTCGATGGTGAGAGCAAGGATTATGAAGATAAAATGGGGACTCATGGAAGGGGTACAAAAATATCTCTAGCTTATTTAGCATTTAATGGAGTTCAAACCGCTATCTGTTCTTACGATATAGATCATAATGATCAACCCTGGATGGCTAGAACCTCTTCTGCTAGGACTAGAATTGGAGGGAGACAGACTGTTAGTTATCAGTTTGCGAAATTGGATAAGTCTACTCCCAAGCGTACCACTTTTAGGATAGAAAATCCTACGTCGGAAATTTGTAACCAATTTTTTGAAATTCGATCACTTTTTTTGCATGCTAATCCAATGTATCCAGGGGCCAAAGCCGTTCTGTTAAAAGAAGATGCTGTCGATGTAAAGTTATTTGAACATAAAATTGAAAACGGATGGATTACGTGTCTTAAAGGGGTTATGAACGGAGACGAATCTCGAGAATCATTCCCTTATGTTTATGTTGATTATTTAAAAATAAATCTTGGATATAGAGCTGCTATTTTGCCGTGGTCTATTGTCGGGCTCGGTCAGAGTGAAAATTTCCGATATCAAGTGGTCAGATCTCATAGTTCGACTCACGTTGAGCACGATTGGAAAATTGATTATGTGCTTGCAAATACGATCAGAAATTTAAATGACAAAGAATTGTTGAGGGTGCTGATTCGTACAGCTGTCAATAATCCTAATACTTCTTATAGAGAGTTTAAAGAGGATGGTAGTGAAATTGAGGTAAAGATGGCTGATACCACAGCCTCTCTTATTTGCGAAATATGGGCTGAAGATTTTGGAGATGCACTGATTACTGATTCGGAAGATCGTATTAAGTATGCATATGGTGATAGAAAACCTGACAAGAGAATAATTATTGTCGAAGATAATGTTTTTAAGTTTCTGTCTGAGGCGGGAGTAAAAACGCTCGCAAAGCATTGCGATATAATTGGAACTAGAAAAGTTGATCATAATCTAAAAATCCCTTATGCTCGACAGGAAAATAATCTTGAACAGCTTGTAGCTTCGATTCCCGCTGCTGATGGAACCATAAGTGTTGTTAAAAACCCCTTACATGACTTGCAAGGGAAGTTTTTACAGATCAGATTCCCATTTGCGGTTGTTACGGAAGAAGACTTTTCGGGTGTGAACGCAAATCCTGCGGGAAATGTTATTAGATCTGTCGCCGTTGTAGCATCTGTGAGAAACATGAAAAAACTTATAGCTTTTTGTCGAATTGGCGATATACTTCACGAATTGCATTTTGCCGTGCAGTCCAAAATAGATGAAGAGACCTTGTTTGAAATTCAAGTTGACATTATAAAACGTAAAGTTGCACAGAACTCTCCATATGCAGCCTATGAGAGTGAACACACATATGTGTTTCTTTCTGGTGATGAAATAAATTCGATGTCAAATCCTACGAGGTTGGATAGGTTGATGGAAATATTTTTTGAAATTGTTGGTAAAATTCGAGCTCAGCTCGAGAAAGTGCCCTTGGATCAGGGCGTAAGAGCGACACGCGCATATACAAAAGGACTTGGTGAGAAGGCTCAGCGTAGAATTGAAGAAAAGAAGAAAAGAA
>JAHKBB010000006.1 GCA_018826445.1 Patescibacteria group bacterium
CAAAGTATCAGTTGTCATATTTACAGCAGTTCTTCCTTTAATGTTGTAAACCATAATAGGCAGTCCAACCTCCGCGATGGCAAGAAAATGCCTTCTCAAACCTTCCTGGGTTGGTTTGTTGTAATACGGACATACGACTAGCGCAATATCCGCACCAAGCTCTTTCGCCATTCTCGTATTTCCCACCGCGTGGCTGGTACAATTACTTCCGGTTCCGGCCAAAACTCTCACACTATCGCCCGCTTCTTCGCGCACGATCTCAAAAATTCTGCGCATTTCGTCATGTTCAATCGTTGGAGATTCGCCGGTTGTGCCAATCGGAAGAACTCCGGTCACCCCCCCTGAAACTTGGTCGCGGACAATATTGCGCAAAGCTTCTTCATCGAGGAATCCGTCCTGATGAAAAGGTGTGATAAGCGCCGTCCATGTTCCTGCATAAGGTCTTCTGTTCATTTTTCTATGGGTTAAAAGTTAAGAAAATCACTCATTTCAAAGTAACCTTTCCTGCCATACAGCCATTCGGCGGCTTTCACTGCCCCAAGCGCATAGCCGTCACGGGAACGAGCTGAGTGTGTTATTTGAATTGTGTCCGCCTCGGAATCAAAACCAATTTCATGGCGGAAATTCACCGCCCCGCCGCGAAGTGAAGAGAAATGAATCTCATTCGGTTCGCGTTTTCTATCCAATTTTTCTTCAACAACAGCGGTCTTTCGCTCAATATTGTCCAGCAAAATCTTCCCAAGCGTTTTTGCCGTTCCGGACGGCGAATCCGCTTTTCGAAAATGATGGATTTCATGTCCCCAAACGTCATACTCGTCAAAATCATTCATCAATTCAGCCGCTCTCTGAACAATTTGGAAATACAAATTCACTCCAATCGAAAAATTCGATGACCACAAAAATCCAATGTTATCTCCGGACAAAACATTGCGGACTTGATCAAGATTGTCATACCAGCCGGTCGTACCCATAACCATAGAAACACCAGCGTCATTACAGGTTTGAATTCGCTCCAAAACACCATCTGCACGCGCGAAATCGATCACCATATCGACTCCATTCAGAGCTTCAGCGGAAAGTTCTGCGTGAGTGGCCTCCTCATTTTCAGTATCGGCGACAACGGGCACATTGTGCCCTCTTTCGAGCGCAATTCTTCTCACGACTTGCCCCATTCCGCCGAGCCCTATTAGTGCAATATTCATGAATGTTATTGATTAACAAAAATTTTTGCTATTTGAACCGCATTAAGCGCGGCGCCTTTTAACAATTGATCGCCGGAAACAAAAAATTCCAGCCCATGATCTCCAAAAACCGGATTTCGCCTAATCCTCCCAACCTCAACATCAAAATTTTCAGACGCGTTTATCGGCATAGGATAGACATTGTTCTCTGGATCATCCACAACTTTGACTCCAGGAGCTTCAGACAGAACCTGTCTTGCCTCATTCGGATCCACAACCCGCTCCGTCTCCACAACAATCGCCTCACTATGAGCTCGGAGAGTGGGAATCCGAACCGCAGTACACGAAATTCCGATACTGTCGTCACCAAAAATCTTATGAGTCTCCCAAGTCACTTTCATTTCTTCTTTCGTATACAAATTCTCCTGAAATTTGTCGATGTGAGGAATGATATTGAAAGCGATTTGATGCGCAAAAGCCTGTGGATGGACCTCGCCACCATCGAGAACTTCACGTGTTTGATCGATAAGCTCCTGCATGCCGGCGGCTCCGGCCCCGGAAGTCGCCTGATATGTACTTACAATCACTTTTTTGAGCCCATATTTCTGATGAAGCGGCCAAAGAACAACCGCCGCGATTGCAGTCGTGCAGTTTGGATTACTTATAACCCCCCTGTGGCCGCGCGCGGTCTCCGCGTTTATCTCCGGAACCACAAGCGGCACATCGTTCTCGTAGCGGAAAGCGGATGAATTGTCGATCATAAGACAATTATTCGCGGCGCATCTTTCTCGCCACTCTTTACTCACATCACTCCCCGCGGAAAACAGTGCAATGTCGCTGTCAGCCAGGACTTCTTCGGTCAAAACTTCAACTGTTATGTCCCCAAAAGCCGTACTAATCACTTTTCCGGCAGACCTTCCCGAGGCGGTTAGCCGCAATTTCCCAACAGGGAATTCAAGCTCGTGCAAACACCTGATCATCTCCTGTCCGACAGCTCCAGTCGCCCCTACCACTACAACATTTTTAGTTTGCATTTAATCGTTAGTTAAAAAATCTTCGAAATATATTTTGCACTACATTTTGCGCATCATTTTCATCGACCAGGAATGTAATATTCCTCTGTGAAGCTCCCTGTGAAACCATGCTGATGTTAAACTCGTTCAAACCGGAAAAAAGATTGCCCAAAACTCCGGCGGTTGAGCGGATCCCATTCCCAACCAGACAAACAATTGCCATGTTTTTCTGCACATTCACACGCGCAAACTCAGAAAGTTCCTCTATGACATTGTCCGCCACGCCATTTTCAACAGTCAGCGACACAGAAACCTCCGAAGTGGACACAACGTCAACACTAATATTATTCCTCGCAAAAACTTCAAAAATCCGCGCAAGAAATCCATGCGCCGCAAGCATACCCGTCGAACAAACATTGATAATCGTAATGTCTTTTTTATACGTAACGGATTTAATCGACTCATTCTCGTCGTTTACAATCAGCGTTCCCGGCGCGTCCACATTAAAAGTATTTAGAATTTTCACCGGAATATTCGCCGCAACAGCGGGATTGATAGTTTTTGGATGCAATACTTTCGCGCCAAAAAACGCGAGCTCGCTCGCTTCCTCAAAAGAAAGTCGGTCAAGCGCCTGCGCATCCTGAATGAGACGTGGGTCCGCATTGAAAATCCCGTCAACATCTGTCCAAATCTGCAACTCGGAAGCACTCAAGGCAGCGGCGACTATAGCCGCGGTATAGTCACTTCCACCACGCCCCAGTGTAATATACTGTCTATTTTCGGCCTGCCCGATAAAACCGGTGATAACAGGAGTAATTCCGTCATCCAAAAGCCCTTGAATCGTAGTTTGAATCGCTTCGTTTGTCCGCTCAATGTCCACATTCCCTTCTCCAAAATTATTATCCGCATAAATAATGCTGTAAGCATCCACGGACCTGGATCTCACCCCGTTTTTCTCAAGTAAAGCCGCTAGAATATTACTGCTCACGCGCTCACCAAAAGACTGCAGTCTATCCAATGCGCTCAGTGAAAGCTCTTTTA
>JAHKBB010000041.1 GCA_018826445.1 Patescibacteria group bacterium
ACAATGGCATCGGAAACGCTTGCGAGACAGGGCCTCTTGCCGGATTCGACAGTGTTGAAGTTACCAATGACGGAACAAAAGTTAATATAAACGGGAATGTTGTTGTGGACGCGGGGACGGGAGAAATTTCGATGGGTGAAGATTCGGAGATTCATATTGTGCACGCTTCGGATTCAACGAGTAATACGACTGTGATTGTTCCGCCTAATACTCCTTGGTATGTGGAGGTTTTCGAGGGGACAATCGACTCAAATACGGGAGAATCTGTTTCCGAAGGCGAGGGGAAAGTTGAATTTGACGGAAATCCGAACGGAGTTATTTGTTCGTTGGCGGGCACGGACGCGAAGTTTGGAACAGGAACTACATATTTTCCCGAAGAACCGAAACCTGAATTTGCGGAAGTTGCGGATGTTGTTGAACCGAAGCCGGATGCGGTCGAGCCGGAGACAACGGACGAAGGGGTGACGGAAGAAGTTTTGGACACTGCCGAGCAGGAACAGGATGTTGTCGAAGAAGTTGTTGAAGATATTCAAGCAGAAGATACTCAGGCCGAACCGGAGCCGGACGTGGTTGAACCAGCACCTGATGTTATCAATGCAGACGAGGGTGGCCCCCAGGATGTCTTAAAAGATGTTATAGAAGACACTACAAAAGACGTTCAGGCGGAAGCGTATGTTCCCGAGGCCAACAACGGAGGCGGCGGCGGATGCGCGATGAATAATGTTCCTGAGGGGGGCGCGAATTCCACATGGTTTAAGGTGATGTGGCTTATGGCGGGACTTGGAGTCGCGACTCGGTTGTGGAAAAGGAGACACGCGCCTGAGAAGGTGAAAAAGTAGAGCTTCTAATGATTGATTCTTTCGTGTTTTGATAGTGAGGAATAGTTGATCTAAATTTCCATTCCCATTTTTCTTCCTGTTATGCTATATTTGAGCCCCTATGGATATTGTGGAAGACATAAAAAACCGTGTGGCGATCGAGGACCTTGTGGGCCAGTATGTTCAGCTTAAGAAGGCCGGGCGGAATTTGAAGGGTCTTTGTCCGTTTCATCAGGAGAAGACACCGTCTTTTATGGTGAGTCCGGAGAAGCAGATCGCGTATTGTTTCGGGTGTAATAAGGGCGGTGATGTTTTTAAATTTATTGAAGAGGTTGAAGGAATTTCGTTTCGGGAAGCTATTGAAGTTCTTGCCCAAAAGGCTGGTTTGAATGTTTCCGATTATGCTATTCACAAGCCAAAGGAGGGGAAGAGTGAAAAGGATGAACTTGTCGGGACGATGTCCGAGACCACTGATTTCTATCGTGACCGATTGAAGACAAAGGACGGGAAAAAGATTGTTGAGTACATGAAAGGGCGCGGAGTGACTGACGAGAGTTTGGAAAAATTTGAAGTTGGGTTTGCGCCGGATTCTTTTGAAGATACGATGAAGTATTTGGTGAAGAAGGGAATTACTAAAGAGAAATTAAATAAAGCGGGGCTTCTTACGGTCAGTTCAAAAGATTCGAGCAAATTGTATGACAAGTTTAGAGGGCGGCTTATTTTCCCGATTCGGGATCATCTTGGAAGAGTTGTGGCGTTTGGCGGACGAGCTATGAAGAAGGGGGATGAGCCGAAGTATCTGAATTCGCCTGAGACGCCGGTTTATCATAAAAGTAATATCCTTTATGGTCTTTGCTATGCGAAGGAGGCGATAAAGGGGAAGGACAGCGTGATTGTGGTTGAGGGCTATATGGACGTTGTGATGTGCAGCCAGGCGGGGTATGAGAATGTTGTCGCGAGTTCCGGGACCGCTCTTACGACTCAGCAATTGAAATTGATGCGAAGATATACGAAGAATCTGTATTTTGCTTTTGATACGGATAGCGCGGGGCTGGAAGCTACAAAAAGGGCGTATCTTCTCGCGATGGAAATGGATATGCCTGTGAAAATTGTTTCTATCAAGGAAAAGGACCCCGCGGATTGTATAAAGGAGGATCCAAAAGCATTTGAGAAGGCCCTGAGCGAGGCAAAACCGTTTATCGAATTCTACTTCGACAATGTTTTTGCGGATAATGATGTGAGTCATCTCGAGGGAAAGCAAAAGATCTTTGAAGAGGTTTTGCCGTTTTTGAAGATGATAAAGAACAAAGTACAGCAAGATCATTACGTGAGGGATTTTGCGAAGCGGGTGAGTATGAAAGAATCGCAAGTATATGATGAGATGGATAGATTGAAGCTTCCGGATACGCATCCTTCAAAGACGCGCATCTCCGAAACTAAAGGGGTTTACATGTCTCCGTCAGATCTGCTTCTTGGTTTTCTTCTCGAATATCCTGAATATTATGAGTCTTATAAGGAATCTGTCTCGGAGAATGATTTTAACGATACGTCAAAAAACATTTACAAAACCTATGTCGCTAATTATAATGCAGTGCGACAAAATAAGGGTATTAAACCTATTAAAGATGCTTTTTCTGAGGAAGAGAGTACCAAGGTTGATTTGCTTTTATTGTATATCGAGAGTAGGTATGAGGATTTTTCGGACGAAAATGTAGAGGCGGAGGTGGGAAGGCTTATTAACAGGTTAAAGAAAGGCAGGCAGGAGAAACGAAAGTTGGAATTGCAAAATGAGATTAGAAAGGCGGAAGAGGGCGGAGACAAGGAAAAATATTTGAAGTTACTGGGGGAGTTGCAGGAGATTTTAAAATAATGCCTTATGGCGAGGACTAGAAAATTCATTATTCACCCAACGGATGACAAACTGGATTCGTTTCCGCGGGAAGTACGTGATCTTGTTAAGAAAGGCCGCCAGCATGGTTTTGTGACACAACAGGAGCTTTTGAAGGCTATGCCGCATATTGAGGATGATCTTCTGTTATTGGATGAAATATACAGTCTTTTCCTGGAACTTGGCATCGAGGTTATTGATACGAAAGAAACTCTGACTACGAATTTTGATCTTGGTGTTGATATGACCGCTGAAGTGGAAGAAGGTGATGAGCCAAAGATAAAAAAGGGTAAAAAAGATAAAGAGGAAAAAAAGGGAAAGAAGGGAGAAGCAAAAGAAGAAGAGGAAGAGGAAGAAGAAGAAGATGATGATGAGATTGAAGAAGATGAAGAGGAAGAAGAAGAAGAAGAAGAAAAGGTAGAGGTGAAGGTAAAGGCAGCTCCACAACAGGTTGAGCTGCGTGAAATTGCTAATGATTCTATTAGGCTTTATCTCTGCGAGATTGGAAAAGTACACCTTCTAACAGCGAAAGAAGAGATTGATCTTGCCAGGCGTATAAAGAAGGGTGATCAAACGGCAAAGAGTCGTCTTGCGGAGGCGAATCTTCGTTTGGTTGTAAGTATCGCGAAGAAGTACATCGGCCGCGGGCTTTCGTTCTTGGATCTTATCCAAGAAGGAAATATTGGGCTTTTCCGTGCGGTTGAAAAATTCGACCCAAACAGGGGATTTAAGTTTTCCACATATGCTACATGGTGGATCAGACAGGCAATCACTCGCGCCATTGCCGATCAAGCTCGTACGATTCGAATTCCTGTGCATATGGTTGAAACAATAAACAAACTTACCCATGCCCAGCGCCGGCTTGTTCAGGAGCTTGGTCGTGAGCCTCTCGTCGAAGAGCTTGCGGCGGAAATGGATATGGAGGTAAAGAAGGTTCGTCACATCCTGAAAATTTCCCAGGATATTGTCTCACTCGAGGCCCCGGTAGGAACGGAAGAGGATAGCAAGCTGGGTGACTTCATCGAGGATGATGACGCTCTCTCTCCATCGGATTCAACAAATCGCCAACTTATCAAAGAAAATATCCATGAAATGCTTCAATATCTTTCTCCGCGGGAGAAAAAGATTATCGAGATGCGTTTTGGTCTAAAGGATGGTGTTGGACACACTTTGGAGGAAGTTGGAAAGGAATTTAGCGTTACTCGCGAAAGAATTCGTCAGATCGAAGCAAAAGTACTTCAGAAGATGAAAGAACATCCAACCAGCGTAAAAATTAGACCTAATTAATAACCACTTATCAAAATGTCAGAAGAAAAGGCAACCTTGGTAACCAGAGAAGGGCTTCGAAAACTTCAGGAGGAACTCGATTATTTGAAGAGCGTTAAGCGTAAGGAAGTTGCAAAACGTATTAAGGAGGCAATTTCGTACGGAGATCTTTCTGAAAACTCTGAATATGAGGACGCGAAAAATGACCAGGCTTTTATTGAAGGGCGCGTCATCGATCTTGAAGATAAAATCAAATACGCGAAGATTATTGATGACAAGCAGAAGAAAGGGAAAACCGTTCAGATCGGGTCTACTGTCATTATTGAACGTGTCGATAGCAAAAGTGGTGAGCATGAGGAGTACACTATTGTCGGTTCTACGGAAGCCGACCCGATAAATAATAAGATTTCTAATGAATCTCCGGTTGGGAAGGCTCTGCTCGGTAAATCATCCGGAGAAAAGGTGAAAGTAGATGTTCCGAAAGGGGACATCGAGTACAAGATTGTGAAGCTTGTCTAAATTATTTTTTCTTGGTTGAGTAGATTGCGCCTCTTGTCGTACTTTCCGGTCTGTGTATATATTGAGCTTCTTTTTTGTATCTCTTTACGTAGAGATATATACCTCGTACAACTGCGAGTGCGATTAGGGCCAGAAGAACGAAGAATATGAATCGCATTGAAAAATACGGGATGCGTTCGTATCGAAATGCGAGGAAGAGCGCGAGCAGGATTCCAGACCATGTTAAAAGTTTTGGAGTGTTTTTTATGCTTTTTTTGAGTGCTTTGTTTTTTGTCATCATTCTGTTTAAAATAAATCCAGCTAGGAAAAGCGCAGCCGCCGCTATCAAAAAAGCTGTGTAGTATTCGAAGTGTGATCCCGGAATTGGTGTGAATAAGTAACTTGACATGGTTATTTGAGTTTAATTTTAGGTAATTTAGGAAGCTTTGGAAGCTTTAATTTATTATATCGGACGAGCAGTGATAGTCCAAAGGTTATGGCCGCAACCAGTGAGAATGTTTGTCCTTCTCGGAGCCAGAGTAAAGTGATTACATCATCTCCCCTTAAGAATTCTTCAAAGAATTTTATTACGGCAAATGCGAGCCCGCCAAATAAAAATATATCCCCGTCTTTTGGGAGAGTTTTCTTGATAAATACGTAGAGTGATACAAGAAAAAGTATAAGCGTATATAATGCCGCATACAATTGCGTTGGATGGATAGGAATTGAATACTTTATTGTCGGGCCTTCCAGCTTTACCCCCCACGGGAGCGCTGTCTCCTTCCCGTAATTTATCGCACCCTCCATGAATGCCCCTATATTGCTCAAAACCATTGCTGCCATGAGTGAAATGAAGAGTATGTCCATCCATCGGAGCACCGCTTGTTCTTCTTTACGTGCGTAGTACACAATTGTCAGTGTTACACCGAGAATTGCGCCCCATGCGGAAAGTCCTTTATCCCATATGAATAGTGTTGAGAGGAAATTTTCCACTCCAAATTGATAAAAGTAATACCCAAGATTTTTCAGGACAAATAGTGCGCGCGCACATACAATGCCCATGAGCAAAATTGTGCCGCTATGGTCCAGTATGAAATTTAATTTCAGGCTGTACTGCTTTGCTAATTTTATGAATGTGACACCTCCCGTAATTATTCCAAGTGCTACCATGAACCACATGGAATACAAAGTAAAAGATCCGATTTCTAGTAGTATTGGGTGCATTTTATAGGTTAAAAAGAATTAATATTCCTGCCGCTGTAAACAGCGGGAAGATTAATATACTTGCGGCAGTCGAATGTTTAAAGAGATTTTTCTTTAAACTGAACACGCAGTGAATGAGAAAGACTAAAACAATGATGTATTTGAAGCTTATCGAGTTGTAAATGTAGAACCCTTGCGGGACTGCGGATAGTCCGAAATCTTTTGTTGTGATGTATATCGAGATGAAGTAGTAGATCACGTAAAAGAACAGAAGCCATCCCGAAAAGCTTGTGATGTGGTCGAGGAGCGAGCTTTCATCCGCGTCGTCTTCGAAGGTGTTTTTGAGAGTTGTTTTATGTTCCTGCTTTATTTTACTCTTTAGTCCGGCGAGCTCCGCTTTCAATTTCTTTTTCTCCTTGAATATGGTTTTTACGCTTTGCTTTATATCCGTTTTCCCCTCTTTGGATTTTTCCTGGATGTATAGCTTTATGTATTTGACGATCTGTCTATTTGCGGTTGAGATTTTTTGTTTCAATTCAACAACTCTTGGATCATTTTCAAATATTCTTATGATGAAGTCTGCAATTTCCTTGATGAATTTTTCGTAAAATTTAAGATCGGTTTCACGACCCCCATAGTGTTCTTCTTCCCATCCTTTTAATTTTGCCGCAAGTTCGTGTGTACTTACATTTGTTGTGTTTTTTATGTTGAGTTCCTCCATAATCCTCTTTGCCTCGACTTGCAGGTGTGCTTTTTTTTCTTCCGTAACTTTCCCTTTCATGAAGAGTTCTTCTTGTTGAAGCATGCGGAGTAAGTTTTCTGTAGTGTCTTTTATGTGCTCAATATTTTTACTGCTTTTAATCCGCATTAATTTGTCTTTTTCCTGGCTAATATCGGCGAATTTTTGTGGATTTATTACTCCTCTGTATTCTTGTACAAATTTGTCTATTTTCTCGATTATGAATGCTACTTTTTTCTTTAATTCCTCCTCCTTTGTTAGCTTTGCTTGCATAAATTTTTCCTCTTCTTTCATTTCCTTTGTCTCTTCTTTCTTTGATTCTTCGCGAAGTTTAAGCTCCAGGTCTGTAGTTCCTTTTAATTTCTCTTGTCCTTTTTGTGATTCTGAAAGATTCGAGTCGACTATGTATCTTATTTCGAGGTTGTATTCGAGCTTGAGTTTTTTGTATGCGTCAATTCTTTTTTTCGCCTTTATGGTTCCTTCCACTTTTTTCCCACTTGTATCGATTGCTTCAAATTCAAATGATTTGACACCTTGTGATTCCACTTCCGAATCAGGTGCTTTATCTATGGACACAACAGAAAAACCAAGTTTATTCAAATCCTCTCTGGCTTTTCCCATATCGTCCGCTTCTATCGTGCCAGTCAGCTTTCCTCCCGATTTGTTTAGGACTGTGTATGCGTAATTCGGCATTTTAGGAGCGTTTAATTGCGGCTTCGACTAACCCCTTAAATAATGGATGTGGTTTGTTTGGTCTTGATTTGAATTCCGGATGAAATTGCGATCCGGCCATGAATGGATGATCTCTTATCTCCGCTATCTCTACCAGATTTTGTTTGGTATTTATTCCCGCAAACACCATTCCTTTCTTCTCCAGTTTTTGCTTGTAGTCGTTATTGAACTCGTATCTGTGTCTGTGTCTCTCTTTAATCGTGTCTTTTTTGTATAGCGAATGTGTCTTTGTACCTTTTTTCAATTTACAATCGTAGTTCCCAAGTCTGAGAGTTCCTCCTTTGTCTCTATCTTTGTGTTGATCCGGAAGGAAGTGAATAATGTAATTTGACTTTGGTATTTTTCCTTTCTCGTCAAATTCTTCAGAAGTAATTTTTGGATTTTTTAATGCGTATCTCGCGAATTCGATTGTCATGATCTGCATTCCAAGGCACAGTCCAAGGTACGGCACCTTATTTTCACGTGCATATTTTGCCGCCATGATCTTCCCCTCACATCCGCGAATTCCAAATCCTCCCGGCACGACTATTCCGTTCACGCTCTTTAGATCCTGCCAAGTTTTCTTGTCATTTTCTTCGAGTTTTTCGGAGCTTACCCACACCACTTTTAACTTTCTGTTGTTGTGATAACACGCGATTTTCAATGATTCGATTACGCTGATATATGCGTCTTCCAATCCCGTATATTTCCCGACCATTGCTATTTTTAATGGATCTTTGCTGTTATGGATTTTCTTTACCAAATTTTCCCAATCTTTCATTTTCGGATTCACTTTGCCCAAGTGCAAAGCTTTTGCGATTTGTTCTGTTATCTCGTATTTTTGATAATTTAGCGGAACTTCATAGATTGATTCTACCGTTAGTGCCGGAATCACCGCCTTTTCGTCCACATCGCAGAATAGCGCAATTTTTTTTAGGTGTTCTTTCTTGATTGGGACATCTGATCTCGCGAGGAGTAGGTCCGGATGAATTCCGATCGATCTTAGTTCTCTTACGGACGCCTGTGTCGGTTTTGTCTTAACTTCTTTGGAAGCCGCCAGATAGGGGAGAAGTGTCAGGTGAATATACATTGTATTTCTTTCTCCGACTCTCGCTCTCATTTGACGAATCGCCTCTAAGAATGGAAGCCCCTCGATGTCTCCAACCGTTCCTCCAATTTCACACAGCATTATGTCGCATTTGCTTGCCTTTGCCGCTGAAATGATCGTGTCCTGAATTTCATTTGTGATATGTGGAATGATCTGGATTGTTCTTCCCAAATATTCTCCTTTTCTTTCTTTGCTCAATACCGATGAATATATTTTCCCCGTTGAAGTTGATGAAAGTTTGCTTACGTTCGCACCGATGAACCTTTCATAGTGTCCAAGGTCCAGGTCTGTTTCCCCTCCGTCGTCTGTGACGAACACTTCACCATGCTGAAATGGACTCATCGTGCCTGGATCCACATTCAAATACGGATCCAATTTTTGAGTGAAAACCTTGTATCCGCACGCTTTCAAAAGCGCTCCAATCGAAGATACCGCAATGCCCTTACCAAGGGATGAACATACTCCTCCAGTTACGAATATGTATTTTGTGGGCATTTACGTTGTTGGTATTCCTACCTTATCTTTTACTTGTTTAAGTGTGTCGGCCGCAACCGCGCGTGCGCTTTCCGCACCCTTTTTTAATACTTCCTCAACATAGTCCAAATTCATGGAAAGTTCAATCCGTTTTTTTCTCGGTTCTTCGAAGTATGTGAGAATCTTTTCGTAAAGCTTAATCTTCGAATCTCCGTAGCCGCATCCACCCTTCTTGTATTTCTCTTCAAGTTCTTTTTCTTCTTTTTTGTCCGCAAAGTATTTGAAAATATTAAATACAGTGCACGACGTCGGATCTTTAGGGTCTTCTACCGGTGTCGAATCTGTCACGATCCCCATTATTTGTTTCTTTAATTCTTTCTCCGGCGCGAAGATTTCGATTGTGTTTCCGTATGATTTACTCATTTTTCTTCCGTCTGTTCCCATGACCGTTGCGACATCTTTTCTTATGTATGGCTCCGGAATCTTGAATACTTCCCCGAAGCGCCTATTGAATTTTTGTCCAATGTCTCTCGCGATTTCCACATGCTGTTTTTGATCCTGCCCGACCGGCACCAGATCAGGTTTGTACAGCAGTATATCCGCCGCCATCAATACCGGATAATTGAAAAGTCCAACAGTCGGATCCTTTGTCTGTTTCTCTCTTGCGTCTTTCCACGCGTGACCCCTTTCAAGCACACTGAACGGGGTGATACAGCCCAAAATCCAGCAAAGCTCTGCGTGCTCCGGAAGATCGCTTTGACGGAAGTATGTGACCTTCTTCGGGTCGAGGCCGAGCGCGAGGTAGTCGAGAGCGAGTTCTATTGAAAGTTCCCGCAGCGTCTGCGGTTCGCGAACTGTGGTTAGGGCGTGGAGATCCGCGATAAAAAGGAAGCACTCGTAGTTTTTTTGCATCTCGATGTGCTGTCGCATCGCGCCTAGATAATTCCCTATGTGTGGTTTCCCGCTTGGTTGTACGCCTGAAAGTATTCTTTTCATTTCTTTCATCTTAACTCCGGAGTTGATTTTTTTCCAGGTTAAATTTTTTGACTTCAGAGTTGATGGGGTGATATGGTGTGTTACCATGGAAACTATCCGAAAAATAGAGGCTTTCGTGAGTAGGGCGGACGAGATATCTGCGGCGGAGGAAGATGTTCCCAGGGTTTGTATGGAGATATCGCGTCTTATTGGGGATTTAATGGCTTTTGAGGATGAAGTCCCTGATTTTGATGGTGTTTCGGAGAGTGATTTTCTTTCCGAGGTTCATATAAAATTTCTGAATTTAATGAAGATTGTGGAAAGGGTGCGCGAGGAGGTGAGACTGGTGATAGGTTTGAACGCAGAGAAATTTAATCCGGGAAGAAGAGAGTTGTTTAAAGCCATGGCGAAAGGACTCGGCAAAGACAGGCCTCCGTGGGCCTGGAAAAAAGATGCAGGCCTTGAGTTTAGTTGCAGTCTTGTGATTTTCGAGAATCTTAGAGATGTGTTG
>JAHKBB010000145.1 GCA_018826445.1 Patescibacteria group bacterium
GGCGGCTTTGGCGGCCGTATTATTTTCAATCGATACTTACATTTCCGGCAGGGCGGATTATTATAAAACCTTGGCAGATTGCGAAGTGCGAAAATTCGAGACGCTTGAATTCCAAAACATTGAGAAAGAAATCAGCGCAGCCAATGAAGAGCTAGCTCGATTGGTCGCGTTTTACGAGAAACAGCCGTTAATAGCGCCTATTTTTAAGAAAATATCGGAGATTGTTCCGGAAGAAATATATTTGAATTCGTTATCGCTCAATCCAAATAAAGATAAAAAAGACCGTTTTCAAGTGTCAATGACAGGGCACAGCGAAACGCGCGAAGCCTTGCTCGAATTCAAAAAGAATCTAGAATCGGATTTAATTTTCCAAGGAATTTATTTTCCGCCGTCGGATTGGGTAAAACCGTCTGATATTAATTTCAGCGCCAGTTTTGAAATAAGCCATGACTAAAAATAAAACCATACAGCTGATTATTTTATGGGCGATTGCCGCGCTTGCGGCGGCATGCATCGTGCGGCCCTTATTTTTAAGCATTAAGCGGAATTCGGAAACTCTCGTCGCCCAAAAAGAAATTTTAGCTGAACTTGAAGAAAAAAGCGGAAGTTTCAAAAAGTTCGCCTCGGCTTGCGAAATTTATCGCGCCGATTTGGTCAAAATAGACGAATTATTCATAGATAAAGAAGAACCGGTTGAGTTTATTAAGTTTCTTGAGCGCGAAGCCGCTAGCGCAAAACTTGGAATTGATTTGACGCCGTTGTCTTCTTCGGCGGGGGAGGAAGGCGTTTGGCAGTGCATTGTTTTTAAAACGGAGATTGACGGATCTTTCGCCAATTTCCTGAAATTTCTGGGCAAAGTGGAATCAAACCCGTATCTGATTGCTTTGTCGGATTTCAATTTGAATAAGCAAGCTAAAAATGCAAACGGCGAAATGGCGATTTCGCTGCATCTTAAAATTTACGCCCGCTGATTATGAATAACAGATTTATTTTGAAAATCAAAAACAGCTGCTGCGTCATTTTAAGAGCTTTTGCCGAAAATCCGCTCTGCACAATAGCGTTCTCATTCTTAATTGTTTTGGCGCTGGGCGTTTTTATATTTTATCGGTATTACGTTTTGGCTGAATTTTCAGAATTGAAAACAACAGGAAAAACTCTTGAATTTCAAGAAGAACTTTATCGGCAAGTTTTGAAAAAGTGGCAAGAGAGGGATGAAAGGCTTGAAAGCGCCGGTTCCCAAAAATACCTTGATCCATTTCAAAGAGAGTAGTAAGATATGATATTGAAGTTATAGCCCTCGTAGTTCCCTCCTTCGCCCTCATACTATTCGGGCTTCGGACGGGCAAGAAGTGCCAAAACATACTACTTGCTCTTCCGAAGCTCTGATATAAATCAGGGCGAAGGAGAGCCCTCGTAGTTCAACGGATAGAACACGGGTTTTCTAAACCTGTGATCGAGGTTCGATTCCTCGCGAGGGCACCATGGTGGCTATGGTGTAATGGCAGCACAAGGGTTTGTGGAACCCTTTGAGGCGGTTCGAGTCCGCTTAGCCACCCAAATTCTATAATATCATTAGAGAATTCAAAGAATCGCCTTTTAGGCGATTTTTTGGTAGGGGTTGACTTTTGAATCAATGATGATAAATTATATACAGTACACTACAGGGATTAAAAAGGAGGATGTTATGCGTGTTGTAGAACGTGATGCACCACTAGATAGATATGACAAAATAGAGGCGATAAGAGAGAGCGCAGAGAAAGTATTTAAAATATTGAATGAAAACAACCTATTTGTTAAAGACTTCTCGGGATTATTCAAGTTTTTCGGTGGAAGAAATATAAGAGAAATTTTTTCTGGAGCGGACATAAACGAAATAAAACATTTTGCGTGGCACATCAAAGAGGGAGAGTGGCATTGGTGGAACCAGTCGTCGTATTATACTGGACCAAAAATGTTCGTTAATCCTGGGGAGAATAAAATAACGTTTATCATTTTTCCAGATTCATCTCTGTTGCCCAAGATTAGAGATGTTGCAGAGTTTATACAAAAAAGAAC
>JAHKBB010000042.1 GCA_018826445.1 Patescibacteria group bacterium
AGATATAACTTCCGAAACCCTCGTTGACCCGGACCGTCTTGCCACTGCTCGAGTTGTTTCCAAATCCTCCGGGATTTTTTGTGGAGCTATGGAGGCCAGGTATTTTTTGTCTGATAAATTTATTATCACCGATATGCGTAGTGATGGAGAGCTTGTTGGGGTTGAGGATTCTGTACTTGAGTTTGAGGGGAAAGCGCGCGATGTGCTTGCGTATGAAAGGGTGCTTTTGAACCTTATCATGCGGATGAGCGGAGTTGCTACTGCTGCGAAGAAGTTTGTGGATGCCGCGGGTGACACGTTGGTTGTTCCTACCCGCAAGACTTTGTGGGGACTTTTGGATAAGCGCGCGTGCAGTGTGGGCGGTGGTGGAACTCATAGGCTTAATCTCAGCGATGCTGTTTTAATAAAGGATAATCATTTAGACCTTTCGGGGCGTGACATTGATAAAGCTTTGAATAAAGGTTTTGGGGATCCGAGATTTATTGAAATTGAAGTTGAGAACACAGATGAAGCGGAGGCTGCGTTTAAAGCTTTTGAGAAAATCCAAGGTGTTCCAAAGGTTATTATGTTCGACAACATGAGGCCTAAGGAGATTGCTGAATTTGTGAAAGATCACAGGGGTGATGTTTTGTTTGAAGCTTCCGGCGGCATCACTCTGGATAATGTAAAGGATTATGCGGAAACTTGCGTAGATGTCATTTCTACTTCCGCTATTACTATGGACGCAAGGTCTTTGAACTTTTCGCTAATCGCTCAATAAATGCATGTGGATATGGAAGATTTCCTGTCCTCCATGTTTTTCGACATTGAACACTAGTTTGTAGCCCCGGAGTTCTCTCTCCGCCGCGAGATCACGTGCGATTTTTACCATATGACCTATCAGAGTTTCGTCTCCTTTCTCCATTTTTGCAATAGAATGGATGTGCTTGTTGGGGATAATAAGGATGTGAGTTTTGGCTTTTGGATTTATGTCGTTTACAGCGTAGCAGTGTTCATCTTCATGAAGTTTTGGAGATGGGATTTCGCCATCACGTATTTTGCAAAAAACACAGTCTTCCATGGTTGAAATATACTTTTATTTCGAAAGCTTGTAAACCGCACGTCCCACTCTTTCGAATTTAGGGTTCTTTTGAAGATTTAGAGAGATTGTACCTTTTTTTACTCTTCTTTGTTCCAGTACACCCTCGATGATTTCTTGCTTTGTCATTGGACTTTTCTTTGCAAGAAGAGTTTCGATAACGTCTGCAACTGTTCCTTTTTCGTATCCCCATTCTTTTAGTGCATATAGTCCGCGACCCACAAGTACGAATTGGTCGTATCGGATAAGTTCGTTGTGAACCGCTTGAGTTGTAACAACTTTCTTATCGAATCCGGATTCTGTAATTCTATTTGCAATCTCTACGAAGTGCAGAGGAGAATTGGCTTTTTTAAGAACAATATAAGCTTTATCGCGGATACTCTTTGGATTGATGTGTCTCCATGTCATTAGGCCGAATCCTTCTTTGGTTCTCTTTACTCTCTTGTCTGCTTCCATTGCTGAAGTAAGTATGTGGATAGAGAACGAGTTGTCACTTTCTTTTAACGTCTGTTGAATTTGTCCTCCAAGCTTATCGGCATCGACAACATCGCCTTTCTTCTTCAATATCGAAACTCCCGTGTTCAGGATCAAATTGATGTCACTTATTTTGACATCTTTATATTTCCAGAATGGATGAAGTACGTTTGTCTTTTCTATCCGCTCCAGATCTTTGTTGATATTCAAAGCGAGCCGAATGATGTGCGCGTCTATTTCACTGTCTGATTCAATCCAATTCAGGATCGCGCTAATCAGCTTCGTATCAAGCATCACTCCGCCATTCTCTTCAATGATTTGATTCGCAATATCATTAACCAGGTTGAGCTTTGTATTCTCAACAGTCCTGCGAAGTTTGGCTAAAGCAATCTTCTCAATTTGTCTAATTCTCTCACGAGTGACAGAAAACTTCTGGCCGATTCTTTCCAGAGTCTGTCTTGGGCCATTGTCCAAGCTAAATCTCTTAACAATGACTTCTTTTTCCTTATTTGTAAGAACCATGAAGATGTCCTCCACGATATCCGGAAGGTTTACATTTCCCAGCGACTGTGCCGTTTTTTTAGCGCCTGTACTACTCATAAGGTTAAGTTGTTAATTTCGAAGTGACTTCAAGATAGTGATTTGCATATCCATTGTCAAGCTCGAAAATATATTGCACAATCTCGTTTCTTCACCGTAGGTGATGTAATATATACAACAGTTACCTATTTGTCAAGGTTTTAATTGACTTTTTTTACTTTGATTTTTTGAAGTGTTTTTGTTATCGTCTCCCTGCTTTGAAAATTAGGGCGAATGGCGGAATTTGGTAGACGCGCTAGTCTTAGGAACTAGTGGGGAAACCCGTGAGAGTTCAAGTCTCTCTTCGCCCACCATTATTAAAACTTGTTCAAAATATGTCTTTTGTCCATCTACATGTCCACTCTCACTACAGTCCCCTAGATGGACTTGGCAAGCCTGTTGATATTGTGAGAAAAGCGAAAGGACAGGGGTCCCCTGCCATTGCACTTACGGATCACGGAAATCTATATGGAGCCATTGAGTTTTATAAGGCCGCGAAAAAAGAAGGGATTAAGCCTATTATTGGATGCGAGATTTATATTGCTCCGCGTACCAGGTTTGATAAGACTCCCGGAGTCGACATCAAGCCCTATCATATGACACTTTTGGCGGAGACAAATGAGGGCTATCAAAATCTGTTGAAGCTTGTTACTCAGGCAAATCTTGAAGGTTTTTATTACAAACCCAGGGTCGACGAGGGGCTTTTGAAGGCGCATCACAAAGGGCTTATCGCCCTTTCCGGTTGTCTTATGGGAATTGTTCCCAGGGCCGTTTTGACGGAGGGGACAGATAAGGCCGCGGAAAGGGCTCTTGAATTGCAGGAAATTTTCGGGAAGGATAATTTCTTCCTTGAGGTTCAAGATCATGGAGATTTAATTGAGGAGCAAAGAACTGTAAACAATGCGATTTTTGAGATTGGGAAAAAGCACAATATACCCGTCGTTGCTACGAATGATACTCATTACATAAATCCCGAAGACGCGGAAGCTCATGACATCCTTCTTTGTATTCAAACCGGGACAAATGTTACCGATGAGGGAAGGATGAGATATCTTGGTGATTTTTCTCTGAAGTCTGCATCTGAGATACAGGAGTCTTTCAAGGGTCATCCGGAAGTTTTGGAGAATGCGGTAAAGGTTGCTGACAGGTGCAATGTTGAGCTTGAGTTCGGTCAGAATCTTTTACCGGCTTACCATACTCCAAACAGCATCGATCCTGGAGATTATCTTCGAGAACTTTGTGAAGAAGGTCTGGAAAACAGGTACAAAAACGAGAAACTTAAAGAGGCGAAAGAAAGGCTGGACTTTGAGCTTGAGATGGTTCACAAAATGGGTTTCGACACCTATTTTCTTATTGTTCATGACTTTGTGAAGTTTGCGAAAGACAGCAAGATTACAGTCGGTCCCGGGCGTGGAAGTGCGGCCGGTTCGATTATTGCGTATTCGCTCCGAATAACGGAGGTTGATCCGCTTGAATATGGGCTGATTTTTGAGAGATTTTTGAATCCTTCACGTGTATCGATGCCGGATATTGATATCGATTTTGCGGATGACAGGCGTGATGAGGTTTTAAATTATGTGATCGAAAAGTACGGCCGCGAAAATGTCGCGCAGATTATCACTTTTGGAACGATGGCGGCGAAGGCTGTCGTGAGAGATGTTGGTCGTGCTCTTGGACACTCATATGGTGATGTTGATAGAATTGCGAAGCTTGTTCCTCAACCTGTTTTGGGGAAGCATGCGCCTCTTTTTGAATCTGTAAAAAACAATCCTGAATTAAGACAGGCATATGAGAATGAGCCAAAGACAAAGGTTCTTTTAGACAATGCTATAAAGTTGGAAGGGACCGTACGTCATGCGGGGACTCACGCATGTGCCGTAGTGATTTCGGAGGAGCCGCTTGTAAACTATGCTCCGCTTCAGAGGGCTCCAGGCAGTGAAAATGACGTGGTCACTCAGTATTCTATGAAGCCGATTGAAGATATTGGACTTTTAAAAATGGACTTTCTTGGACTTCGAAACCTTACAATCATTGAAAAAACAATAAAGATTGTCAAGAGAACGCAAGGCGAAGATGTTGACTTGGAGAATATCAAAATGGATGACAAGAAGACTTTTGAGCTGCTTCAAAAAGGAGATACAACGGGAGTGTTCCAGCTGGAATCCGCCGGAATGAGAAGGTATCTAAAGGATCTTAAACCAACTCAGTTTGAGGATATTATTGCGATGGTTTCGCTGTATAGACCCGGGCCGATGGAATGGATCCCGAGTTATATAAAAGGAAAGCATAATCCAAAATCCATAAAGTATATTCACAAGTCCCTTGAAACTATCTTGAAAGAGACTAATGGTGTTGCTATTTACCAAGAGCAAATTTTACAAATAGCGCGAGAATTTGCAGGATTTTCCCTTGGTGAAGCTGACATTCTTAGAAAAGCTGTGGGAAAGAAGATCCCGGAGCTACTTGCACTGCAGCGTCAAAAATTTGCGGAAGGGGCGAAGTCGCAGGGTCATTCATTGAAATTTGCTGAAGAAATGTTTGATAAAGTGATCGAGCCTTTCGCCGGATATGGATTTAATAAGGCCCACGCAACCTGTTATGCGCTGATCGCTTATCACACAGCGTATCTCAAGGCTCACTATCCGATTGAGTTTATGACTTCCCTACTCTGTGCTGATTTTGGAAACACGGATAAGGTTGTGCATGAAATAAATGAATGTGAAGAGATGGGAATTTCTGTACTTCCTCCGTCAATTAACGAGTCTTTCTCGAAGTTCACAGTGGTTGATGACAAAACTATTCGCTTTGGGCTATCCGCGATAAAGGGAATTGGCGAGGGACCGGTGAAGGAGATTTTGGCGATTAGGGATGACAAGGGGGCATTTGGAAGTTTGAAGGATTTTGCGGAACGAGTCCCGAGCCATCTTCTAAACAAGAAACTTATGGAGGCTCTTTCTCGATCGGGGGCGTTGGATAAACTCGGAGAGCGCAAGCATATCTCGGAAAGTTTAGAAGAAATTACGCAGTACTCAAAGATTCATCAAGATGTTTCCGCAAAGGGACAGACTGATATTTTTGGGATTATAACGGATGACTCCCCGGATGATGATGCTCATTTTCAGTTAAAGAGTGTGGAACCCGCCAGTTTTATGGAGAGGTTGAAGTGGGAAAAAGAATATCTTGGTATGTATGTATCTAACCATCCACTTCGGGGTTTGAAAAAACATTTTAGCAAAAAGGTTATTCTTGCAGAAAAATTAACCCGGAAAGACATTGGCAAAAACATCAAGATGGGCGGCTTAATAACGGGTCTGAAGAAAGTTTTGACTCGTAGTGGAGAATATATGATGTATGGGACATGTGAAGATCCTACCGGAAGGTTTGAGATTATTATTTTCCCTAGGACATATCGACAGTATGGGGATTTATTCCAGGAGGATAATGTCGTTATTATGGAGGGGAAGTTGGATTTTAGGCGAGGCGCTCTCCAGTTCACTCCAAATTCCGCACAAGCTGTTTCTATTGAAAGTATGATCGATCGTGCAAAAAATACCGGCACTTTTGATCCGAATGAGAAAATTGCTCGTCAGTTTGCCACAATAGAGGGTCTGAAGCCAAAGGAAGGTGAGAATGTGCAAGAAATTGAAGATTTTGATATTGATAACATGGAGGAAACTCAGAGGATAGAACCGTTTATTATTTCCGTTGACTTAGATACAGACAAAACAATTTTAAGTGAGCTTAAAAGCCTGCTTACGGAAAATAGGGGTGATAGAGAAGTTGAAATTCACATTCAAAACAAGGATAGATTACAGCGAATTAAAGTGCCATTTTTGGTAAATGTCGATGAAATGTTGAAAGATGAGATTGAGAAGATTCTTAAAGTCTAGTAAATTTTATGTTGATGTATAGAACTCATAACTGCAATCAGCTGAAGGCGGACGACGAGAAGTCTTGTGTGACTCTTTCGGGGTGGGCGCATCGTGTTCGTGATCACGGGGGTTTGATATTCATTGATATTCGTGATCGATACGGCTATACACAGTTGGTTTCGGATCCGGACAATTTAAAAGAGACTCATAAGGCGATGGAGCAGATCAAGTCCGAATATGTGATAAAGATCACCGGCACTGTTCGAAAGCGACCTGACGGAATGGTAAATAAGAGCATTGATACCGGTGAAGTTGAGGTTGTTGTTAAAGAACTTGAAATTTTGAATGAAGCCGACGTTCTTCCTTTCGAAGTTGATCAGGACAAAGATTTATCCGAGGAGATTCGCCTTGAACATAGATATTTGGATCTTCGCCGCGACCGCATGAAAAACAACGTGATCATGCGTCATAAAATTATTAAGTATATTCGAGATCATATGGATAAGCGGGAATTTCTCGAGATTGAGACTCCCATCCTTATTAAAGGAACTCCGGAGGGAAGCCGCGAGTACCTTGTTCCTTCTCGTCTCCATCCGGGAAAGTTTTACGTTCTTCCGCAGGCGCCGCAACAGTTGAAGCAGATGCTTATGGTCGCCGGTATGGATAAATATTTTCAGATTGCGAGATGTTTCCGTGATGAAGATCAGCGCGGAGATCGACAGCCTGAATTTACCCAGCTTGATATAGAGATGTCTTTTGTTGAGGAAGAAGATGTTTTGAAGGTCAATGAAGAGCTTGCTGTCGAACTTATTAAGAAGTTGAAGCCTGCGAAAAAGGTTCGTGATGTTCCATTTATCAAAATGTCGTGGCAGGAAGCCATGGACAAATATGGTTCAGACAAGCCTGATCTCAGATTCAAAATGGAAATTACGGATATTACCGACCTCGTTAAAGATAGCGGGTTCCAGGTTTTTGCGGACGCCGTGAAGGCCGGGAATTTGGTTCGTGCTTTGAAAGTTGACGGTGGTGCTGAATTTAGTAGAAAAGACATCGATGGGTTCACTGAAATCGCTAAAGAATTCGGAGCTAAGGGGCTTGTACACATTTCTATTGGAGATGAGATCAAATCCCCTATTTCAAAGTTTGTAAAAGAGAAAGAATTGAAAACAATTATTGATAAATGCGGAGCGAAGAAAGGAGATATGATCTTTATTGTTGCTGATGAATTTAAGGTTGTTTGTGAAACTCTCAGCCACATCAGGGTTGAGTGTGGAAAGAGATTCAACCTAATGGACAAAGACAATCTCGTTTTTGTGTGGATTACTCACTTCCCGCTGTTTGAATTTAATAAGGAAGATGGAAAACTTGTATCCTCGCATCATCCGTTTACGCATCCGATGGAAGAAGATATTGACTTACTTGATGAGGAACCTGAAAAAGTCAGGGCTAAAGCGTATGATCTCGTGCTGAATGGTGTGGAAATTGCCGGAGGAAGTATTAGAATCCATGATCCAAAATTACAGAGTAAGATTTTTGATATTCTTGGGATTTCCAAGGAAGATGCGGGTCTTCGATTTGGGCATCTCTTGAAAGCGTTTACGTTTGGTGCCCCACCTCATGGCGGTATTGCTTGGGGGCTGGACAGGTTTATCATGCTTATGCAGGATGAGCCGAATATTCGCGAAGTTATCCCCTTCCCCAAGGATCAAAAAGGACGCGATCTTATGGTTCACGCTCCTTCTGAGCTACCCGACGAGCAGATTGCGGAAGCAAACATTCGTTTACTGAAATTTTAGAAAAACTGATACCGCATCATCTTCTGATCAATCTCAAACTTTTTCGTCGCGCGATCCGGTTTCTCGCAAATCCGCCACTCGGCCGCCGGTTCATGTTCGTTCTCGATCAGCCCCGCGTGCGCGATTTTGTGATGTATTTTGCAGAGAGAAGTAATGTTTTTGTGATTTTTCGTCAACGCAAACCTGTCGGGATGGTGGTGTACTTCTGACGGTTTGCTGCAACCCGGAAACTGACACTTTTTTGGCAACGCGTGTTTCCTGAAAGCGGGAATTGCTCTTCTGATGATTTCGTGAGTGTTGTTGTACGTTGTCCTCCAGTTGTCTCTCGGTTTGCTCTCTGCTTTCTCTGTCTTTTCCGCCTTCTCCGCCCCGCTGTTGCCGGTTCTCATCAACAGCGCCTTGAGGGTTTCGTTGAAGGAAACCGGTTCTTTTCGTTCTTTTTCGAGTTCCTGCTTGAATTTTCTGAAAAGAAACTCCGTTTCAGAGTCCACTTCAAAACTGAGCCTGTTGACATCTTTTACAGATTGGGAACCCCAAACGTTTGGGGTTCCACAGGTTCGGATTCTCACTGTTTCCTGAATGGCGCTTATCGGCAACGATTTCACCAAATGAACTAAATCTTC
>JAHKBB010000043.1 GCA_018826445.1 Patescibacteria group bacterium
ATTTGAAAAATTTGATAAGGGAACCGCGTGGTT
Organism: Patescibacteria group bacterium; assembly: GCA_018826445.1. Taxonomy (GTDB): domain Bacteria; phylum Patescibacteriota; class Gracilibacteria; order UBA1369; family JAHKBB01; genus JAHKBB01. Next base: position 34 of record JAHKBB010000043.1, read on the forward strand.
CGTTGTGGCCTTTATGGCATCCGGCCTCTTGATATACTACGGATTTGCAAATGGAGCATGGAGCTTTTCGCTCGCAATAATCGCCGCAATGATTGCATACGGAGTTCATCTGAAACAGAAACCAAGAAAGGTAAAGATAAAAATTTCAAAAATGGGGATAACACTCGGGAAAATCAAAGTCCCATTCAGTCATATGAGGACATTTTGGATCACATATCATCCGCCATTTATGAAGACACTTACAATACGAACAACGGATGTGTGGCTTTCCGACCTGACAATTCAGTTGGAAGATCAGGATCCGGTGGAAATTCGCGAATTTCTGGTAAAACAGATTCCGGAGTGGGAAGGAAAACAAATAGGATTTTTCGATTCATTAGCAAGATTTTTTAAATTATAAAATGGTACAAAAAAAAGAAAAACCAGTTGTGGCACCGGAACCTCAATTGTCCAAGTACGGACAGAAAAAAATCGAGGAACTCGAAGAGGTTTTGGACAAAGAGTCCAAGGACTCTTACAGATATATAAAAAGCAGAATTTCGGCATACGTCAGAAAGACGGAAGCTTTGGATTGGGAAATGCTCAATCCGATGAAACTTGCGATCAGCAATATATATAAAGAATCAACAATAGAACAAAGACGCACAATTATCCAAAAGTCAACGGTCAATGAACTGGCGATGCTAAAAGGCGAAGTGACAGGGTCTGACATTGACACGGAGGACTTGGATCCGTACATCATAGAAACCAGAAGAAAAGCAATGCACGTTACCGGATATCTGAAGGGCTGGGTAAAAGCGACAATTGAAAGTTTTGACGTGCAGGGTCCGGAAGCCGGAAAAATCACATTGGAAATACTGCAAAATCTATCAAACATGCTCCCGGCGGTGGGAGAAATGATGAAAACTTCAGACGAAGGCAGAGACAGGGTATTCAACAAGCTCCTGACTTCCGCGAAATCCGGAACAGTGGAAAGATTGGACGCGGCGGACTACGAATACGTAGCGGCAATGATCGAAAGTTCAAACGGGTTGAACAAAAAAAGCAAAGAAGCAATGCAGGGAGGGATTATAGGAACGTTAATCTCGATGATGACACCCGTCGAAAGAGAAAAGACAGTAAGAGCATTCATTGAAAAAGGAAATGACGGAAAAGAATTGGTGGAAGCGCTTGTAGCGACAGACATGTTAAGCATGGATCAAGGGAGAAAGATTTTCTTTGAATACTACAATGTAGATCAATTCAGAGAAGAAAAACTTGGAAAACAACAAGAAGCCGCAAGAAAACTATTCCGTAAACAGGCCATGGGGCTCGAATCGAACTACAGCAGCAACCCAGCCGCATATTTCAGTAGAGGAGACAGACTTTTGTACGTGGCGGCGGGTGTAGCGGGCGTGGCGACAACAGTCCTAAACTCACTTATGTACGTAGTCGGGAAAGACAAAGATCTTGGAGGCCTCATCGCAAATCCATACGTATGGCTCGGTGTAGGCGGCATGGCACTTTCCGCAAGCGGCCTTTCGGGGAACAGGGTGACTTCACTCATCTCGAATAAAGAGACTCGGGAGGGATCCCCGGACTACATAAAAGAACGCGAACAAAAACTCGCGAAAGTTTTTGGCGCACATCCGGAAGTTTTGAAATATCTGGAAGAGGGCGGATTTGAAACATTTATCAAAGTGTATGACGAAAGAAAAAAAGCAAGAACCGACTATCAAAAAACATCAGGGAAAGCTCCAAAAGGAGATATGTTCGGGTCCACAACAGAATTGGTAAAAGTACTGGAAGAAAAAGAAACGAGAGATTCGGTAAGGAATAATTTAAAGGCGGTCAAAAGTGCGCGCGGAGGCAAAGCGGCACTGGCGGAGGCATTGGTTTTGACGGAACAACTAAGAATTCTGACACCGGACAATTTCATGGTCCGGTTAATCGCGATGAGAGGGCAAATCGAAGACTATAAACACAAACACAGAGCATAGATGAATAATGAAGGAAAAAACCGGGAGTTAGAGGGGAAGCTTGAAAAAGGCGGATTTAGAATTG
>JAHKBB010000044.1 GCA_018826445.1 Patescibacteria group bacterium
AACAAAGAAATAATTCTCTGCTACTGAACTAATTCAGTATTTCCCGCCGAAGGCGGATAAAAATTCAGGAGATAGAAAAGGTTGACAAAATTCATTAAACAAACATAATAAAGGAAAATTACTAGTTCCTACCGACAGGGCTCAATCCGAACACCTGTCGTTTTTAATTTCACGAAGCGCTCAGGCGCTTTTTTCTTTTTCTGTGTCTTTCCAGCGCCTCGTAAGGAGTTAAAAAATTCAAACATTCCATAATTCTATTATTTAATTTCTCTTCAATCTTTTTAATGCGGTATCTTGAATACTTAGAAATATCGCTTCCCTTGGGAATGTATTTGCGGATATTTTTGTTGACGTTTTCAATACTGCCTTTTTGCCACGAAGAGTACGGATCGCAAAAATATATTTTCACATTTAATAATTTTTCAAGTTCTTTGTGTTTTTGTAAAAGGATATCGTTATCCGTGGTAATAGTTTTCATTTCCGGGAATCTTTTCTGGGCTCTCCTAAAAGCTCGGTGAACATTTTTGATGTTTGTCTTAATAATTTGCTCAATAAAAGCGATTCTTAATTTTCGACAGACAACTACCAGCAATATCCCTTTGCCTGTTTTTCTCGATACGAGAAAGTCTGCTTCGCAGTCGCCAACCCTTGTTCTGGTGTTGATAATCTTAGGTCTTTTGGCAATAAAAGTTCTGTCCTTCAGTTTTTCGCTTTTTGTTCTCCTTGTCCGTCTCCGGGGTTTTGTTTTGTTTCGGTATGCCTCAATTTTTCTGCCGTAAACACTCTTGATATATCTGCAAATGCTATCTTTGGACACATCAGGAAGGTGTTTCTCTCTCTTTTTCAATCTTCCGGCAATAGCTCTTGGCGACTGGTCGCCATAAAGTTTTTTGTTGATAAATTCTCTTAGTTCTCTATTTTTAACAATTTTCATCCCCTGGTACTTGGAATATTTTCGGCGCGCATACGCTTTATGATGCGCCTTTTTTGGATTGTATTTTCCAGTAACGCTGTTTCGTTTTATCTCTTCGCATATTGTAGAAACTGACCGATCAAGAGGTTTGGCTATGTTTCTCAAAGAATAGTTTTTGCCAAGCAAAATTGCTATTTCATCTCGTTCGCTTTTGGAAAGATGCGAAAACTTTTTTGTCTTTTTTTCATCTTTTTACTTTACAAGTGTTCGGTTTCAAATGCGACAGTACGTGAGTCTCGCCACTGTCGATGGGCGACGGTTAGGCCAAAGGACGAAATCAGGTGAACTTTTAAAAAAGGAGGTGGTGTATGCGCACTGCTGTCACCGTAATCTGCGGACGATGCCGACGCAGGTTTCGCGCGAGAGATGAGAATGGCTGTGTCGTTGTGGCGCCCCATAAGGTGAGGGCGTTAGTAGACGACAGATTAGTATCTTGTCCTTTTTGCGGAAAGACCATCACGACTCCGGTCCCCCGCAAAAATGGAGAGCGGTACTAGTCTCCATTCTTTCTCGGGGGAAGCCCTCAAAGCTTCCCTCTCTTTCAGAGACCGCTTGTAAAAACGGGTTCTGAAAGGGAGAAATCCCGAGTTTTTTGAAAATATAATATGCTTTCTGTCGAAAGTATTCCCAGCCAGTCCGATGAAAATCGTGATTGTGAGTAGAAGGGAGAAGGCGATGGAAGGAGCCACGACAGGAGAAACTTTTTGGGCCCACCCCGAGGGCAAAGTCGGGGAAGGAGGAGAGAATGAACAATGGTAATCCTCATAGGCATATAGCCGACTTTGTTGGCTATATGAGGGAAGAATTTAAAAATGGCCTTGAGGAGTTTGTGTTCGAGGTCATGAAGCAGTTTCTTTTATCCTTCGGTGGCTTCTCACCGGAGGAAAATGAGAAACTGAAAACAATGCATCTCCTCAACGGGGATGCTTCTGATATTGACTTTTTAGACACTCTGTCCTCACGGCTCAATGATGAGTACGAGTGGGCTCAATCTTGCATACGCATGATTGAGCAGGAGGGAATCGCCCACGAGGAAGATGGCGATTTCCAATCCGTCTCTGAATTATACGAGGAGGCAGATGAAGAAAGAGGACACCAACGGTGGACAAGCTCCGTCCGTTGGGGAGTCCTTGTTCCTTTTCGGTTTCTTTTAACAGAAACCAGAAAGGGAGGGGAGGGGAAGGGGATATTTGAACTTGAGAATCTAAAATCTGTGTTG
>JAHKBB010000045.1 GCA_018826445.1 Patescibacteria group bacterium
ATTGATGATAGTGACAAGGAGGTGTCTGATTTCAACACCCTCTATACCGAACTGTTAATCGGTGGACTTTTGTCTTCGTATGTGATGAGAGGAGACTCTAAAGGTTTGGAGGCGACGAAAAAAGAATTACATTTTATTGCAGCACACTACGGCAAGAATGGGAAGCTCACTTACGATAGTATTATTAAATATCTAGGCAAGAGTAAAACTAATCAAGATTTATCTGGAACTGCTCATGCATTAGTTAGGAAGCGCCGTCTTTTTGACACTGGACATGCTTTCATACTTGGCCATATTCTCGGATCTGTGTTGGAAGCAAGGAAGACCCTGTCAGATGGGGATGCAAAAAGCTACGAACGGTATGTGGATACAAGTTTGGATAAAATTTCTAATGAACTAAATCCCTATTTGAAAATTGTCACTAGTACCCCCCTCGGGCACAAAGACCTTGCTATCAAACGGGCATTCCAGATAGTACATTCCAACGTTTTGACTTCTGAGAATTGGAAAAAAATGGAGGATGTCAGGAAAGCTGAAGAAGCCAAAGCTAAGGAAGCGGAACTCGCAGCAGAAAAAGAAAAACAACGCAAAGATGTTGGAGATTATTACAAAACCGTTTCCGGTTTTGCTTCCGAGCTTTTTATTCACGGAGGCGTGGTTAAAAATGAATTTGAAAAAACTGATGCATATAAAAAAACTTTGCAATTGCTAACCGATTTCAATCAATCCAAAGGGCCTATTACTTTTGAAAAGGCTGTTTTGGAGGCAGAATTTATTAAGACCGGGGAAGAATGTCTGAAAGCTCTTAAGGAAGATTATGACAAGCGTTTGCTTGAGTTTTATGAAAAAGTTTTGAAGGAATCTGGAACGCCAGTAAGTGCCACGAGTATCGATATGGGTTTGCTGAAAAATCCGATGGTTGTTGCGAAGCTGAAGGATCTTGGGATTGATGCCGATAAGTTTACTAAGGATTTTGAGGAAGCAAATGAGGAGTTAAAGGCCGGCTCTACTGTAATACTAGATGTTTCGGGATTGTCAGAGGAGTCCAAGAGATTGGTCCCCGTGAGTAAGGTTCTCAAATATGAGTCCAAATTTGCGGCCAAAAAGCCGGTCCCCGTAGCACAGTCTCAACCTGGATCTTCCGAATCTCCCGATTCCGGAGCTGTAGCTTCCGGACAGGGGAAAAGCGTAGTTATAGACACAACTTCTCCGGGTTCCAGTGGTTCCGCCCTTGTCGGGTCCGCCGAAAAACCGGGGTCCGGTAAAAAATCGGCAGAAACCCCCGCCAAGAAAAAAGAGGTTGCTCGCAAGCAGATTGATAAAACGAAATTCAAGAAGAACCCGAAGGAATATTGCAAAATCGACAGCCCTGAGGAAGCCTCGTATTATGGGAAGCTTGAATTTAAGAATAAGACCGCCGAAAACGCGATTACTCTTGGCGATATTATGAGAAGCGGGATGCTTAATCCTTTCTTGTTTGAAAAGGCAGATGAAACTTTCATCAAAGCTTCCATAAAAGGCGGGACCAAGGGGTTCATTGCGAAATGGAACGGAAAGGAATTCTACTATGAGGATGGTCCAAATAAAGGCGAAAGGGTGAAAGTTTGGAATAGAACGCGGATTGAGAAGCCAAACGAGTATGACTTTGAAATTTCCGCGCAAAAAGAAAAGATATACAACAAACCTACGAAGAAACTGGAGAGTGAGAAACAATATAAGGAGGGGTATACAGAACTTAGAGCGCAAATTGAGGGATATTTTAAGGAACTTCGGGGACTCGCTACGGAAGAACAACAGACCCCAGACACTATAAAAAACGCGAAAAAGATTTTAAAAACCCTTGGAAGGCTTGGGCGCGAAGAATTTTTGTTCCAGGATTCTTTCGTTCAAGAGCATAGGAAAAATCATGGGGATTCCCCCGGTACTTTTGTCGTCGCGAGATTGGATACTTTGGATGGCGGAACAATCAGCAGAGGCTTCGACATGGCCGAAGGTTGGGACCAAAGCTATATCAACATGATCCTCGAAGGAGTCCTTGGGCGTAAAGCGAAGGGAATCATGAAAGAGTGGGGCGTCTAAGTCCTACCCAAAAATTCTTCGCACTCTTTTAACAAGCCTCATTAAATAGTACAGGGGGTTTTTGAAAACGTATTCTTTTGCCGGAGGATATTTTACAGAGATGCCGCCAAACTTGCGTTTGAACTGGGTCACTCCGGCCCATGGGTGGTTTTTAGCGCCGTCCGGGGCAACGCCCAGAAAATCGTAGTATTTGCACCCGATTTTCTTCGCGTACCGCATCGCCTCCCATTGAAGTAGATATGGGGCCATTATGTTGCGGCGCCGGTCCGATGACGCGCCGAAATAATATGTCGCCGTGTTTTTGTAGAAGGTCGCGATCAATGCCGCGATCTTTTCCTCCTCGTATTCCGCGACGAACAGTTTCGCGAATCCCTTGGCACGATCCTCTCCGCTCATGTTTTTGAGCATTGATTCGTAATACGAGAGCGGGTGGCTTGAGAACTTGTCGCGAGTAGTTGTTTTCTCGAGTAACGGATAGAAAGTTTTTACGTTTTTTGACTTTTTCACTTTCACGCCCTTTTTTTCAGCGAGGCGGATGTTGTATCTGCCTTTTTCTTTCATTTGGGCCAGGATTTTTTCTTCCGGTTTCGACAGGTCGATCACCAAGGTTTGTTCCGGCTGGTGGTGCGCGTGCGCTTTTCTGAATTTTTTGTGGGGTTTGAAGTTCGCGGGCGGTTCCAGCCGCAAGAAGACGGCATTTTCTTTTTTCGCGATTTTCTCGATCTGTTCAATGTTTTTTAATGATAATTTGCCTCTCGGGCAGTCGAACCAACAATATTTTCCGGGCAGGGAGTGCCGGATTATGTGTGATTTGCCGATTTTCCAGGATTTTCCGCGATACGGTATGGATTCCTGGAATTTTATCCAAGCTTGGGATTGCTCTATATGGTCTAGTCGGGGTTGCCTCATTAAGCTAAATGTGATATAATTTACTAATGTTGTAGAATAAATATAAACCAAAAACAAAAAAATGTCAGTTGATTATTCGAAGATCAAGAATCAGAAACTTGTTAAACTTATTCAAGAATCTCCCGCTCTCGAGCTTTTACCCGACGCGATGAAGCAGAGATATGTTGACAAAATCATCGCTTTGCCTGATCGAGGGGAGGTGGAGCTTTTGGCATTGCTTGAAAAACAGGCAAAAACTTTGCCGAAGCTGACTCCGGAGGAAAAGATTGCGATTTTTGAGACCGGAACAAAAGCAATGAAAACAATGATGAAGAATTTCAAGAAAGATGTGCGGGTTGAAGGCGAGAAGATCGATGCGAAAGAGTCTGCTACGGAACAGGAAAAGTTACTTGGTGAATTAGATAAAATGGAATAATTATGGACATGGGAAATTTTAATCAAAATTCACAGTTTGCTCCAAGGAGAAACGTTTATGAAAATGGCGGAGAGTTCCCCAAAGCTGCGGAGTTAGAAAAAGTTATTAAGCCAGACGAATCTATAGAAGCGGTGGGTGCCTTAAAAGAAGCCAGAGGGAATTACAACAAGACCTATGAAGAAATTACGAGCAGGCTTCAAGCAGTGATTGGCGATGAAGATTCTCCCGATTATGAACAGGCGTTGGCCGCAGACCTTTTGAACAAATTGGCAAAAGGCTTCGTTCCTACCGAATCCAAGGATGCGCAATATATCGGTAGTCATGAAAAAGCTCTGGAAAGAGGGAAATTTATCGTTGGGGCGTTGTACGAGATGACCGTTTTGATAGAAAGTTATAAAAGAGATGTTTCAGAGAAAGAGAAAGAGAAGGCTGAAGAGAAAAGGGCCGCAATGGATAAATTAGTAGAAACCCATGAACTGACTTCGACGCTCACGTTAGACGGGAATTCGGATGTTGATTTGGGTCCGTTGATAGGCGAGACCGGGGCTTCTATAGAAGCTGCTATAAAAGACGCCGCCAGTGAAAAAGACCTTAAAACAAAGCTTGATGAAATTCAGAAAGACTATGAAGAAAAGAAGGCCGCGATATTAAATCCAAACATAGAATCGGCAATCGCTACAGATGCTTCTACTTTGGAAACAATTGATACAGCCGCCGCGGTCGACACAGCTAGCTCATTCCAAGCTTCAAAAAAAGAAGTTGCTGAAACCAAAACACTTTCTGCGCCGACTGTATTTGAAGAAGGACTTCAAAAAATCACTGCTTCAGACACAAGTACTTCAGAATTGAAAGCCTTTGCTGAAAAGTATTTGAAAGGAGCTCAAAAAATTCGTGACGGGTTTAAACTGTCTGACGATACCCCTGAAAACAGACAGATGCTTGAGTTGTATATGGGAGATTTGGAAACTAAATCAAAAACTGAATTAGTGTCTCTTGGGCAATCTTCCGAGGATCCAAACGAATTGATGAAAAGTCTTTTCTCTCAAGAGAAGACCATTAACGAAAATCCTGATTTGCCGGCATTTTACCAAAAAGCTTTTAGTCAAATGAAAGCTTCCGGTAAAGATGGGGCTGATAAAAAAGCGGCTCTCATACTTGCACATCTTGCGGATGAGGCCGCAAAGCTTGAAGGGCGCGAGCCTAGTTATTTATCCCATTTAAAAGAGCAGATTGAAGAAGCTGAATATAACAACCTTCTTCTGCTTGACGGCAAACCCGACCACTGGGCTCAAGACTGGGACAAGGTCTCGGAAGTTGAGAAAATGTCAGATGCTACGAATTTGCCAGAGGAATCAGTAAAGGAGTTAGCTCTACTTAACGAGTCAAAAGCTAAGTATGAAAAGAAGTTTGCCGGACTTAAAGGCGCTGAAAACCTGACTGTCCGTGGGCGTGATATCAACCTTCGTGCGCCAGGCGGTTTGCAAATGGAGGGTATGACTAGTGGAACTAAAGTTAAGATTATTGCCAAAGATATTCATTATGTAAAAACTGTTGATGGAAAGAGATATGCGCCGTTTGTGAAAGTTGAAGATGCTGATGGGAAGCAGGGATGGGTCGCTTTGAATTTGATAAAGAAAGGTGGGGGAAAAGGGCCGGGGAAGAAAGTTGGAGAAAAACCGTCAAAAGGAGTCGGTGAAGAACAACCGGAAGATACAGAACACGCTCCAATAGAGGACACAAAAGATGTTAATGGATATCCTGAAAAATTGACTGAAACACAAAATCGCATACAGCAAATTTTGGATGAGGCTGTA
>JAHKBB010000128.1 GCA_018826445.1 Patescibacteria group bacterium
CCTTTTCTGTCTGTTAGACCTAGACTTGATACTGCGGGGCTTTGTTGGTGATGACTGGCATATTGCCAGATGACCGCACCACTGACAAACGCCCTGCCCTGTTTTTAGAGTCCAGACCTTATGACATCGGCTACAATGACCTTGAGTATTGCCGTTACCGCCGTCTGGTGCTGTTGGTGCTGTTACGTTTGAACTCATACTTACCCCCTTTATTTTGATTAGGGCAAGCGTTCAGGTCAGGCTTTGTGCTATTCAGTTTTTAAGGTGCTGAAAAATATGTTTTCAGCTTCATTATTTAACAATTAGTCATAAGGTAAAATCTCAAGAACTAGCTATTATGTCGGTAATCCTGGGGGGATGGGGTGTTAAAATTAACGATAAAAATAATCAATGAGGAGGTCCCCCAGAATGACCTACAAGCTCCACAGGGAACTGGTGGATGGAAAAGTAACAAGGCTATCCCTCGGAGTAGCCGAAGTAGACGCCTATCTCAAGTTTCTGCAGTATCGATGCCGTCCTAATACCTGGATAAGCTACGGTTATGATCTCCAGATATTCCTGAATTTCATCAGGAAGCCGTTACTGGAAGTAACCTCAGCTGATATTCTTGCCTTTATTGACAGCCAGCAATCGGTGCCTAACCGGCAGGGCAGAACGAACGGGCTCTCCAGCAAGGGGCCCGGCCTTTCCAACCGGACAATCAACCGGCGGCTTGCCGCAGTCGCCAGCTTCTACGAATATCTCAGAATATTCCATGACCTTCCGGGCAAGAATAACCCTGTGCCGCGAAGTTTAGCCAAACGGAATGCCTTCTGGGCTAACCGATACGGGAATACAGCTTCTCTGGCACTCATCAGGGTACCGCAGACTTTACCCAGGCCGTTGGATCCGGAAGAGATTAGTCCTTTTGTGAATTCTCTGCTTACTCATCGAGATAAAGCTATGGTAATGCTGATGCTTTTAGCCGGTCTCCGGAAATCGGAAGTCCTGAAACTTGGACTGAAAGATATCGACTTCGGTCAGCGTACTCTCATGGTGAGAGAAGGAAAGGGCGGACATCAGAGAGTAGTCGCCATATCAGATACCGGTCTGCAGGAACTTATCAGCTACCTGAACGCAGAGAGACCTGCCAGTCGCTCGGACAAGGTATTTCTTGTCATGAAAGGGAAGCACAGGGGCCAGCCATTGACCGTAGGGGCTCTGGATACCATCATTGAGTACCACCGGAGAAAAGCAAACACTCCCGGAATCCAATGCCACCGCATGCGCCATACCTGTTTCACCCGGTTACGCCAGGGAGGCATGTCGCTGGAAGCCCTACAGGCTCAGGCCGGGCACAGCAGCATCAATACCACCAGGATATATCTACACCTTTGCCCTCGGGAGCTTCAGGAGGAGTATCTGCAAATGTCCGACGGACTCTTTTCGTCTTTAGCAACGAGCGGGAGGTCGGCCAATGACTAGTCAACTGCTGCTAGATAGGACTGACCTTGAACTCACCCTCAAAGATAGCTGGGATAAAGAAAACGGATCGACTAATGAAATAACGGCGTATCACGACTGCCTGGTAGGGAGCTACATGTCATATTTGAAGGCGGCCGGTTATTCAAGGATTCCTCATGAGATCCTCGTATTTGAGAGAGCAGCCAGGCGATTCCTCAGTAAATTCTCCGATCCCCAGGACTGGCTTGCTCTCTCGGTGGAGGAACAATATCGCTGTGACCATAAAGAGCGCAGCTTTGTGCACTACCTCATTTTACGCCGTCTTTTACCAATGCCTTTGCCCTACATGCTTACACCCAAACCACGCTTTTACCAGATGGCGATTCGCCTGATGGAGCGGGAGACTTTTCAGCACTATCGGAAAGCAGCTCAACGTCTCGGCTACAAAGAGCAGAATATCAAAGACCAGTTTTGCGCTCTTCTCTGCCTGATGACCTGGACGCAGAAATCTATTGATGCCCTTACCCTCGATGATCTGGAGAATTTTATCCAGGAGTTA
>JAHKBB010000046.1 GCA_018826445.1 Patescibacteria group bacterium
ATTGGAAATGTATATAAAGGTATCATCGGCTTCCATGTCGAAGAACTGAATTTGAAGGATCTTCCCGAAACAAAAACTCAGATCATGATGAACATTGGAATCCCGGAAAAAGCCTTTATGCAAGCGCAAATCCCATGTGAGGGCGTCGGACTTGCCCGTGAGGAATTTATCATAAATTCGCATGTTGGCATCCATCCGCTCGCTCTTATCAACTACGAAAAGCTTGCCCAGTCCTCCGCCCCGGAGATGCGAAAAGTCGCGAAGAAAGTTGGCGAATTAACGAAAGGGTATAGCAACAAAGAGGACTTCTTTGTGGACAAAGTCATGTATGGAATCGCGCGGATTGGAGCGGCTTTTTGGCCGAATGATGTCATCGTGCGATTTTCCGATTTCAAGACTAATGAATATGCGAATCTTCTCGGCGGACAATTTTATGAGCCGGAGGAGGACAATCCAATGATCGGCTGGAGAGGCGCTTCAAGGTACTATGATCCAATTTACAAGCCGGCGTTTGGGCTTGAGTGTAAAGCGATCAAGCGCGTGCGGGATGAGATTGGCTTGGATAATGTAAAAGTTATGGTTCCGTTCTGCAGAACAGTCGATGAAGGCAAAAGAGTTATTGAAACTTTGCGTGAATTCGGGCTTGTACAAGGCGAAAACGGCCTAGAGGTATACATGATGGTTGAGATCCCATCCAATGTTGTGATGATCGAAGAATTCTGCACCGTTTTTGATGGGTTTTCGATTGGATCGAACGACCTTACTCAGCTTACGCTCGGACTTGATCGTGATTCTGAGATTGTTGCGCATCTTTTTGACGAAAATAATGAAGCAGTCAGGAAATCCATTAAAACCGCTATTACCGCAGTTCGAAAATGTGGCAAGAAGATTGGGATTTGCGGGCAGGCGCCGTCCGATTATCCCGAATTTGCGCAGTTCTTGGTTGAGTGCGGCATCTCAAGTATTTCGTTGAACCCGGACACGGTTGTACAGACCAGGCTTTCTATCTATGAGAAGGAGCAGGAGTTGAAGGGCTAAGCTGGCGTGGGGGGTATGCGTTTTTCAATTTGTAAAATAGTAAAAAAATAAAAATTTTTTACTATTTTACTTTTTTCAAAAGGAGTTTCCCGGAACCGCAAATTGGATAGGGGCCTTCGCTTTTTGGATTTGAATTTCGTCTTTGTATGTGAGGCGCGCGTTTTTTTGGCCGTCCAGGCTGATCCCGATGTCCGAAGCGATGTTGTGGTAGCGTTTGAATTTTATTGTGATACGCGCGCCGTCTTTGACTTTAACAGGTTTGAATTGCTGTGCGCGTGGGCAGATTGGGGTTATTATGAGTGACTTTGTGTTGGGCTTTAAAATTGGACCGCCGGCTGAGTGCGAATATGCCGTTGAGCCCGATGGAGTTGCTATGATTAGGCCGTCAGAACAGAATTTTTTGACCTTTGTACCGACTTTTACATTAAAATCGATTAGGCGTGTGTATGGGCCTTGGTTTATTGCGGCTTCGTTTAATGCGACGCCGAGGCGCTTTCCGTTTAGCTTCACATCCAAGTATGTTCGTCTGTCCAATTTGTACTTTTTTGCGAGGATTTTCTTTACAGCTAAAAGTGCTTTATTTGGCTTTGCTTGGGTCAAAACGCCGAGTCCGCCAATGTTTATTCCCAGAATTAGCGGGCTCTTTTTACTTAGGAGTTGGACTGTTTTCAGGATCGTTCCATCGCCGCCGAAAATGATTATGAAATCCGATTTGGAAATGATGCGTTTACGGGCGGTTGGCTTTTTGCGCAAAAGCTTGGCAACATTTTTGTCGATGAGTATTGTTTTACCTTTAAGAAATTTTAGAACAGCTTTGACATTGGCATGGTACTTTGGTAAGTCGTGTTCTTTTGCAATGATTCCTATGGTCCTCATGGCTTGATTATAACCCGAAGGTGTGAATTTTTGAAATTTTTGATTCATGTAGAGTATTGAATAACCTTTCGATCAATCCCGAACTTTTTGGTTGCGCGGTTGGGTGTGTTGCAAATCCTAGCATATCTGATACCGCATCACCTTCCGATCAATCCCGAACTCCTTCGTCGCGCGGTTGGGTGTGTTGCAAATCCGCCACCCGGCCGCCGGTTCATGCTCGTTCCC
>JAHKBB010000047.1 GCA_018826445.1 Patescibacteria group bacterium
AAATAATGGAGGATGAAAATGGACACGACGTATTTGTTAAGAATTTTGATCCTGAAGGAGATATAAAGGATGCAAAAGAAACAATCAATTTTACAGAAAATTCCAAGTACACAGAAGAGGTTGAGTCAAAATTAACGGGAATAAAAAAAGGAGTAGATCAGCAATCCATTTATGAACAAATTGAAGAAGAAAGAAACCAAATCACTCCACGAGAATTTTTGAAACTCCCACTCAAAGACCGCTTAAAGCTCGTCACAAACATAAGATCGACAGACGAACTGCAAGAAAATACATTACTTGTAATCAGCTTTGGGCAAAACGAAGCCCTTGAGAGACAAATAGGTCTTGGTGACCTAATGCCACCAAAAATCCGAAAAATGGAATGCCATGATGGGGTTTATTCAAGAGCAGGAACACAAGGATTCTATGCGAACGGAGAATATCTCCCTATTTTTGATGGAACAAGAGTAACAATCATAGAACGTGATGAAAACTACAACCCATTAAACGACTTCAAATTCAACAAAGAATATGCGAAAGGGAATGAAAAAATCGAAGGATTGGAAATTACCAAAAACGATGTGATGCAACTCGCGCTCAGTTTCCAAATCGACCCGTTACTCCTGGAAGCAACACTGAAAAATGTCTCGAACATAGAAAATACAGACGATCAGTTCGAACAAGCTCATATGGCAGCAAGGTACATTCAAAACGCCGAACATAAATACCACGCAAAATACCCGGACAAAGAACTTCTAAAAGACGGCAAATACACCATTGAATTCGTGCTTTACTCATTGGACAGATTCAATTTATTCAATTTCTACTACGAACAACCGGAGAGCGTAGTCGTAAATGTCACAAAATCATATGGACTCGAATACACACCCGAAGTAAAAGCAAAAAGAGAAGAAATAAAACCAAAAACGCCTGAAAACTGGGGAACATACACCGGAGGCGAAATATTCTACCAGCAAGATGAAGTTGTAGAACCAACAAAGAAAATGAAGGAGAACTTAGAGAGCCGCATGCGAGCACTAAAAGAATACTACAACGAACTGGTAGCAAAGGGGGAATGCACGCGAGAAAAAGCGGACAAAGTGGTTTCCAACGCAGAAAGAATTTACAAAACTATGGACAGTAGAATGGGAACTTGGTACCACGACAAGGTCGCGATAAAAAGACCAGGTGAGAACCCATGGGTCATAACAAACAACTGCGTAGGTGCGGCAATGAAAACAATAGAAGATAGTGATTTCAGACTTCAGCGAGGACGTCAAAAAGGCAAATCCGCCGCAAATTTTTACTGGGGAACATACAAAGACGGAAATAGAGACTTCGCCGGCGACAGAAAAAAAGGATTTGAATGGCTAAAATCAATGACGGACAGTAACTCGCAAATAGTGGAAGAACACCTCGTGAATCCTGCAGATGCCGACGCTATCATAGGGCCTCACTTAGCACCAGGCGAATGCGCACCAGCGGGACTTTGGAACCACGCAATTTGGATATACAAAGAAGCAAACGGCAGAGTAATGGTATACCACTCTGGAGGAGATTACAGACCTAAAAGAATCACACTTCAACCTGGAGAGGAAGTCCCACCAGGATACGCAAGGTCGGGAAACTCAAACATAGCCTGGAAACAGTACAATCAAAAACGTCCACCGGGAAAACAATCAAGCTCAAAAGTGAACGCAGTCCCATTAAGCTACTTACTCGCACAATCTACACACTACAGGGATAACAAACCTTCATTTAGAAACGCAATCCACTTTGTGCCACTAGGCACCCTCGTAGACGCAAATTCTTAGTACCCATATATCCCCTGCTTCTTCATCTTTTCCTTTATTTCCGCTATTTTTTTGAAATAGTCCTCCTTCTCATACGGCTTATTCAAAATATAAAAATGTTTATGCTTTAAATTCACACATCCGAAACAATTCGTGCAGTCAAAACAGTGTGACAAATATTCGCAATCCACGCAGTTCGCGCACCAATACATAAAATTGCAATTATATAAAGTAGAATTCTCCATACACCCATAGCAAAGCTCCGAACAATTAAACGAACAGCAATCCACACAATCCTTATTCTCTTGGCTGTCATACATATAGTAGCAGTCCTCAAGCTGATGAACTTTGAACACGTAATATGAATTTTTGCTGTTCACAATGTAATTTCCAAAACTGTTCTCGGCATTCATTGAATACAACGCAACATGAGGATATTTCAGGTTCAATTCTTCCATTTTCTTGTAAATTTCGTTCTTGTCAGTCAGTTTTGCAACTTTCTCCAGATAATTTTCCTTAGAGTATTCTTTGTTAAAAATATGATACCTCTTGTGCCGCAATCCGACACACCCAAAACAATCCTTGCAGCTTTTACAGTCATAGCAATACCAACAATCCTGGCAATTTTCACAGTCCTGACAGAAATCACACGAATAACACTTCTCGCAATCCAAAGCTTCATAGCAAAGTTCGCAGTGATTGCTGTATGAAATATCACAACAATCTTTGTCCCAACGCGAATCATACGAATACATACAGTCCTCGGAAAGCCTGCTGTTAAAAACTATATAACAGTTCTTGCACATATCCAGCTGGTCGCAATAGTCGGAATTCACAGACTTCCAAACATGCACAGATAACTGTGGCTCGGACTCCTGAAGTTTTTTGTAATTCTTCAAGAAAATTCATATAAAAAAGGCTACGCCACCTTTAGAATAGCGCAGCCCTTTTGGCGAAAATCAATAACTACTTCTTAAACTTCAAGAAAGATTTCACAGACCCGGTCCTCCAAACAAAGTAAACAAGACCTACGTAGAACACCGTAACTCCAAAGAAGAACATCGCCCAAGCGCTATGACCGGTGGCGACCAAAACAACAAGCGCCACAACCCATAATAACTTCGCAAGCAACCAAACCTTGTATTTGTCCTTCATGAAGAGAATAGCAAGCACATACGCAACAACAGTCATACCCCATCCTCCAATATTTATAGCCCAAACCGGATATCCCTCGTATGGAACAGAAGCTGAAGCAATGGCACTTTGAATAATTGAATAAATAAGAATCGCCGGAGTTAGATACTTAACACAGAAAGTCCACCATTTCCCGACTTTAACGTCGGAAACGTCATTTACATAATCTCTAAATTTCTCGGCCCCATAGTAGTATCCAACAGCTATACACTGCAAAAGTCCCACAACAACAATAATGTAGTTGTTAAGCCAATGGTCAACGATATCAAGCCACACAAGACCCGGATGAGTAACAAAAATAAGACCTATTAAAAAGAACACAATACAGAGAACTCCGGTGATAATAGACTTCTTCCATTTTGGAAATTTATCTTTTACCGCTGTCACAACAGCCTCGACCAACGAAAATGCTGAATCCACACCCAGCGTAAGCAGAGAAAGAAAGAACACAACAGCAAAGAAGGGAGCATAAGGAAGTTTGGCAAGTGCCATAGGAAATACAACGAAAGCAAGCCCGGGGCCTCCGGCGGCGACATCAGCAACAGCCGCGTTTTGCAAAACAGCCAGATACCCAAGAACAGAGAAAACAACAAATCCGGCAAAGAAGCTTATTCCACAGTTAGAAAGTGAAGTAATAAAAGCGTTGTTGTTTATATCGGCTTTCTTCGGAAGATAGCTGGCATAGGCAATCATAAGACCCGCTCCAAGAGAAAGAGAGAAGAAGATCTGTCCATAAGCCGCAAGCCATACGGAAGGATTTCTTAGAACGGAAAAGTCAGCTGTAAGATAATGGGTAACCCCTTCAGCCGCCCCATCCAACGTTAAACCTCTGACGAGAAGAATCAAAAGGAGTATAACAGGCAAAGGCACCGTCCACTTAACAATTTTACCAACTCGCCCAACACCCTTATAAAGAATAAGGAATATAATAATCCAACATATAGCAAGCGCGAGAACGAGAGGCCATACCAGCCCCCCAAGAACACCCGGATCAGGAGTCATCTGAAGCACATTGGTCATAAAGAAATCACCTTCGTTGTCCGCCCAAGGCAGAACAGCGGAAAAAGAATGGTACAAATACTTCATGCTCCAAGCCATAACAACCATATAGTAAGTAACAACGATGGCGGAAACCATCACCCCAAGCCATCCGATCCACTCCAATGATTTTTTGATTTTCGCGAGAGATCCCGGAGCACCGGCCTGCATTTTTTGTCCCAGACCAAATTCCAGGATCATGAGAGGGATTCCGGCTGTCAGAAGCGCAACAAAATAAGGAATCAGAAACGCGCCTCCCCCATTTTGCTCAACGATGAAAGGGAAGCGCCACACATTTCCAAGCCCCACAGCACTTCCTATCGCGGCGAAAACAAAGACAGCTCTAGAGGACCATCTTTCACGCGAAGAAAATAAAGCCATAAAGATTCAGGTTAAACAACCAAATATTTATATATTTAAGGTAATTACGACCAGTCTATATCAAACATTTTCTTCGCGTCAAATTTTTCAACCAAAAAAAATCCGGGTGTTAAAATTCAACAACAGAATATTCTTCAGGCAATTGACACTGCGCGCACACTTGTGAATAATAGGGTCGACGGAGAGGATCTTTTACAATTAACCCAAAGCAAAAATGCCGTATGGCTACAACCTGTACCGCGGAATAGTACTGCTCTTGCTAGGAATTCTGTTCTTGTTGGGCACAATGGAAGTGATCCCATTCGCGTTTACCGATTATTGGCCGCTAATTCTCATTATGATCGGTATTGAATATCTTTTCTTTCCAAAGAAATAGAAAAACTAAAACGGACAGCCAAAGACCCCGACCAAAAATAGTCGGGGTTTTTTTAAAATTATCTGGTAAAATACACTCGTTCATGTACAATCTGCTCCGACAAATTAACTGATCCAACATGACTAATAAATCTTCGAGCAAGCAACATGGTCTTCACACAGTAAAGATGCAAAGACCAAAAAGCAAACTTAGAAAACGAAGGAACAAGGAAAAGGCCAGAGAAAGAAAACTATCTCGCCAAAACCAACCCTAAATGTTTGGGAGAAGAAAACCAAAAAAACCAGGAAAGCTCAAATACACATACGGAAGAACTCCACCACAGAACATAGGAGCAAAAAGACGCAGAAGAAAGCCGATTTTTGGTGAAATAACACCGGGATTCGGGAGAAAACTTAAAATAACAGTAGGAACTCTGATCTTTCTATCCACTCTGTCGTATCTTACATACTTTGTGTTTTTTTCCTCATACTTCACTTTTGAAAAAGTTGAGGTAATTCAGGAAGGAATGGTCGAGAAAAGTACAATTTTCAACCCATATTTTATGGAAGCAAAAGGCAAAAACCTCGTATTAGTAAATATTGAGGAAATTCGGGCAAAAATACTGGAAGCACACCCCGAATTTGACAACTTAAGCATCGCGAAAGTATATCCGGGAACAATAAAAATCGAGGCAAGTAAATATCCGGTCATCGCAAACGTAATAAATGTTGTCGGGGAAGAACAATTCAAACACATAGTAAACCAAGTCGGACTAAGCGTGCAGCAAAATACAGAAAATCCAAACTTAAAATACATAAAGATAGCATCCGAAGAACCGCTAAGCACTGAATCTCCGCTTCTATCCGAGGAGAAGTTAATGTATATTATAGGCGCAATCGGATACTTTGAAGATAAGTTTGGAATGAAAGTGTTCGACGCGGAATATTTGAAGGAAGCACGAGAAGTTCATTTGAAAACCGAGAAATATTTCTACGTCTGGCTGGAC
>JAHKBB010000048.1 GCA_018826445.1 Patescibacteria group bacterium
ACCCGAAATGAGCTTAGGGATGCTTTGGATGCGCTTTTGGAAGGTGGAAAACCGGCGGAAAATCAGAATCCATCCATGGGGTGTTCCATCAAGTGGTAGTGGCGTGACTTTCGGGATATTTTCTGGTATAATATTTTAATGGATTTAAGTTTATTGCAACAAATCGGAACCGCTGTAATGCTTGCAACCTTGCTTGGGCTACAGCGGGAAAGTATATCTCTGAAAAATAGAAGGCTGTCTTTTGCCGGAATTAGAACTTTTGCGCTTATCGGACTTCTTGGGGCGCTTTCAAGTATTGTCGCGGCTTACTCGCCGGCACTGGCGATTTTGATAGCCGGATCTCTCCTTCTGATCGTTGTTGCGGCCTATGTCATTACCGCGGTTATGCTGAAGGGAATCGGGGCGACTACGGAGATTGCCGCGATTATTGCTTTTATTAATGGCGTTCTTTGCGCAAATGAGCAGTATATTCTTGCTACAGCGATTACTTTGATTGTGCTTGGGGCGTTGCACTTTAAAGGGAAGTTACATTCGATAGCAAAGGAAATTAAAAAAAATGAACTTATATCCGCGGTGGAATTTATTATTATCGCCTTTATCATTCTTCCGATTTTGCCGAATGAGTGGTATGGGCCTTTGGAGTTTTTCAATCCTTATGTTGTGTGGCTGATGGTCGTGCTTGTTTCCGGAATCTCTTTCGTGAGTTACGTGATTGTGAAGCTCATTGGTGTGAAAAGACAGATTGGAATTACCGGATTCATTGCGGGAATTGTTTCCAGCACTGCTTTGGTTGTGAATTATTCTCAGCAAAGTAAGGAGAATCCGAAAATTATAAATCCTTATGTTTTTGCTGTTGTGGTGGGGACCGTCGCTTCTTATTTTAGGGTTCTTTTACAGGTTTCTGCGATTAATAGAGATCTTATGTATCCTCTTTTGATTCCGATGGCTTCGATGATTGTTATCGGCGCACTGGGCGCATTTTTCTTTTGGAACAGAAGTGATACAAATAGGAGGAAAGTTGTTGAGGAAGCTGTGAAATTGAAGAGTCCGTTCAAATTGAAGCCTGCGCTTGAATTCGGATTTTTCTTCGCTGTTGTATTGTTATTTTCAAAAATAATGCAGACGTATTTTGGCACAAATGGTATATATCTCGCGAGTGTGTTTTCTTCATTTACGGGTATAAATGCGATTACCGTTTCGATGGCAAATCTTGCAAAAACTGATATTACGAATGTCGTTGCCGTTACCGCTATCACCGTTGCGGCTATGACAAATACCGTCGTGAAAGCTCTTGTATTTGGCTTTTTTGGGAATAGGGCCGTGACGAAATGGGTTGCGCTTATATTTGCGGGGATGTTTGTTGCCGGAGGCGTTTCTCTTCTCTTTGTTTAGTGTTATACTTCTCTTGTGAGTAAATTGGATTTAGACAAGTTAAAGATCCCTGCTTTTAGGCGAAAGAGGAGTATCGAAAGCAGGTCAAAAAAGAAACTTCTTCTGACAGCGTTTGATAGACGGGAAGCGGGTGTTCCTATTGTGAAGCCCATCCGGAAGCGAAGAAGGAAAGTTGTCCGAAAGGTTGTGAAAACGGAGCCAACTGGTTTTTTTGAAGCCCCTTTGGTGGATGACAGTTTTACTCCGCCGATGCTTGACGATATGCCAAGCGGTTCCGGTGTTTCTGTAAGCGAATTGCCTGAAGTGCGGGAAATGCGGATTTGTGGAGAGTGTGAAGGGTATTTTGACAAGATCGATGTTGCGATAGTAATCCTCAGCGGCACTCTGAGAGTGGGGGATAGAGTTGTTTTTGAGACTTCAACCGGGCTTTTTGAGCAAGTTGTTGAATCCATGCAGATAAATCGTAAAAACGTGCAAATTGCACGCCCCGGAAGTGATATAGGTATGAAAGTTTACATCGAACCTCGAAAGGGCGGGACCGTTTACAGGGTGACTTAGCCGAGAACCAGTGCTGAAGGGTCGAATAGCAGGAAGTAGCCTAGTATTAGCATGAGAACTCCTCCTATGAAGTGGCAGTATCTTGCGTACTTTGTGGTGAGGCCGATCTTCTCGAAGCTGTATATTGCGATTCCAAAAATGATAAAATCGTCGATCATGTACATGAATATGTAGAGAAGTGTGTAGAATTGAGTTTTCAACGCTCCAAGGTGATTTATCTCAAGTATTTTTGTGAATGCTTGTGGGATTCCAACCGAGCATGCGAACTCTATGATATTTACCGAAAGTGCGATCCCGATGATC
>JAHKBB010000049.1 GCA_018826445.1 Patescibacteria group bacterium
GTAAAACCTCACCTCTGAGCTCATTTTGCAACACTGAACGACAAAAAACTCAAACAACCCGCGAAAAACCGCTCACAACGAAAACAAACCCCAATTCCAAAAACACGATTTTCCTGTCAACACATTTTTTACATCTTCCGTATGAAACTCTTGAAAACCTCCAAAAAAACCACAAAAAACACCCAAAAGCCGGCAACACGATTTTCGTCACTGTCACGCGAAAACCTCCAAAAACCCACAAAAAACTCGTCAACACAAAATTTCAACCCATCAGCAAAAAACGGCTCATACGGAAAACAAACCGCAAACAACACGAAATCTCGACATTACTTGCGATAACCGCTGGAACCTCAAAATTTTCTCAACTTTTTTTGGTATTCCACCGCAAACCGATGTGCCTCGTCACGAATTCTTTGCACGAGTTTCAGGGCGTCACTCGTCCTTGTAAGTATGAGCTTTTTGCCCGCGTAAAATATTTCTTCGTTTTTCTTTGCAATTGAAATAACCGGAACTTTTGATTTGAATTTTTTTAATGTCTTCTCCCCTACTCCTAGCTGTCCTTTTCCTCCGTCAATTATGATTAAGTCAGGCTTGCCGGAAAATGAAGTGTCTTTCCCCTTCTTTTTGTCGTACACAAACCAAACCCCTTCCGTGTTTAGCGCACAGTACTTTTCGTTACAGTATTTGTGTTCTTTTTCGAGTCCCTTAGGAATTGTTTTTGTTTGTTGGAATCCAATTTCACTGTAGTAAGACGCAAGTTCTTTGCGGCAGCTTAGGTATAATCTTTTCGCTTCCGATTTCTTGATCGCATGTCCAATTAATCTCTGCCCCAATTTTTTACCTCTTTCTTTTTCATCTATCCAAAGCGCTGACAACATGTTTTTTTCATTTACCACTTTTTTCTGAATGAATCCGCATATTTTATCTTTTTTCTTGATCGTGTAGAATTCTTTGTGATCTTTTATCCTGGCTCTTTTTACGGTCTCTTTAATGAATGGCAGTTCTTTTTTTAATGCTTTTTTGGTGGCGTACTCATCCTGTATTTTTGAGATGTAGCTTAATCTGCGTGTTAATACCTCTTCCAGCGATGCGTAATCATCTATTTTCTCTACTTTGCGGAGTTTGAAGCGTCTGTAGTCTGATTTCTTTGCCAATCCGTTTTCAAATACGACCATTGATCCGACCTGATTTGTTCCGCTTAAGTGTGAGATGTCGTAGCACTCTATTCTCACGGGTCTTTTCTTTAAGTTTAGTGCTGTTTGGAGCTCCTCTACCGGGTCAATTCCCTCTTGCATTACTTTTACTCTGCATTGTTTTGCATAGCTCTCTGCGTTTTTGAGCGCGAGTTTTAATAATTTAATTTTGTCCCCTCTTTGTGGAACCAGAAAGTGTGTGCCAATCCATTTATCGAATATTTTTTCGATTTCTGATGGAATAACGACTTCTTTTGGAATACTGACCGCGACTTTGTAATACTGTTTTATAAATGTTTCCAAAATCTCTTTTGGATCATCCTCTACTTCGGCGCTTTTCGAAGTGAAATTCTCTTGATTTACGAGTTTCCCATTACGAATTTGAAACAGGTTGAAATAGTAGTATGTACCTTCTCTGTGGAAGTTTATTATGTCCATATCTTTCATATTTGGATCGCTTACAACTTGTTTCTGCGAGATTTCCTCGACCATTTTGAGTTTGTCCCGTAGGGAGGCCGCAATTTCAAATTTCTTTTCCGCTGCCGCGTCCATCATCTCTTTTTTTACCTTCTTTATGATCTCTTCCGGCTTTCCTTCCAGGAAATCTATTACTTGCTCAATAATTTTCATGTACTCCTCTTTTGTACATAGGCCCGTACATGGAGTAATACATCTCTTTATGTAGTGATCGAGGCACGGATATTTGATTGTTTTCTTTATAACAACCGCTTTCCCCTTTTGAATTTCGATATCCAAGGAGCAATTTCGGAAAGGAAGAACTTTGCGCAAAATTTTGAACATCTTATCTACTTTGTGTGATGCGAGGATCGGGCCGAAGTACTTTGCTCCATCTTTTAAAACTTTTCGCACGGTTGTTATGCGCGGGAAATCCTCATTAGTCGTGATCTTTATGTATACGAAATTTTTATCATCCTTCATTAGAATGTTGTATTTCGGACGAAGTTCCTTTATCAGGTTTGTTTCGAGGATCAAAGCTTCGATTTCACTATCTGTTTCAATCCATTTAATGTCGTCCATATTCGCGATCATTTTTTCCATTCGTATTCCATGATCTTTTTTCTGGAAATATGACTTTATGCGTTTGTCGAGATTCTTCGCTTTTCCAACATAAATAACCTGTCCTTCGCTGTTGAGCATCTTGTATATTCCGGGTCCCTTTGGAATGTTCTTTAGTTTTTTCATCGATGTAGATTATAAATGATTGATGGCTTCATGCAAAAGTGATATTTTTTTGGCGTGACCGATGAACTCCGAAAAAAGTTTTTAGAGAAATCCGCTCGCTACATGCGTTTGCTTCAGAGAGTGCCTTTTGTTCGGATGGCGGCTGTTTGCAATAATGTCGCGATGGGGATGCACACTGAGGACAGTGACATAGATCTTTTCTTTGTGATAAAGAAAGGGCGGCTTTTTACTTCGCGTTTTCTTATTACTGCGCTTTTGCATATTCTTGGTGTGCGTCGTCATGGTGAAAAGATCAAGCAGAGGTTTTGTTTGAGCTTTTTTATTGATGATGAGAACTTGAATTTGGAAAGAATTGCGATCGAGGATGATTACTATCTCATGCATTGGTGTCAGACCATGATCCCGTTTATTGATCGAAGTGTTTTGAACAGATTCGAAAATGAAAATAAATGGGTGCCGAATTTAAGGGTTCGACGTGATTATCTTTTAAGTGAGAAAAAGCCGCTTTTTGAATGGCTTTTTGGAGATTTCATTGAGGGTCGGCTTAAAAGATGGCAATTCAAAAGAGCTCTTGGAAAAATGAACAATCTTCCGCGCTCTCACGGAGTTATTGTGAATGATCACATATTGAAATTCCATGACCGTGACAGGCGTGAGGACCTTCGTGAAAAGATGAAATCTAAAATATCAGTTTGATAGGGGTGCCAAGAAATCCGTATTTTTCCCGGATTTTGTTTTCAAGGTATCTTTTGTATGAAAAGTGAATATATCCGGCATTACTCGCTTTCACTTTGAAAGTTGGCGGGTTTATGTTTGTTTGCTTGATGTCCATGATTTTTGGTCTTTTGTTGTTTGTACCTGTTGGGAGGTGTTTTAATGTAATTTTCTCGATATACGTTTGTATTTCTTCGTTGTCAATTTGTCTTTGTCTTTCTTTGAATATTTCCTGCGCAAGCTTAAAGATTTGAGTTGCGTTTCTCCCTGTTTTTGCTGAAACAAATATCACTGGCGCCCATGGCAGGAATGGCAGTTTTTGCTGGAGGCTGCGTAGGAATTTCCTTTGCTCTTCGTCCCCTTTCTCTTTGAGATCCCATTTGTTGACCACCAGCATCAGCCCTTTGTCCGCCTCCAGTATGTATGAAGCGATGTGAGCGTCTTGTTTATTTACTCCTTCTTCACCATCTATTATTAAAGCGACAATATCGGATCTTTCTATTGCCGAAAATCCGCGAAGCACGCTGAAATATTCCACCCCTTTCCCTATCTTTCCTCTGCGCCTTATGCCTGCTGTATCTATGAGATTGTATGTTTTTTCATCAACTTCCACTTTCGTATCTGTTGCGTCACGTGTTGTTCCTCCTTTATCGGAAACTATTACTTTGTCTTCTCCAAGGAGCTTGTTTACCAAAGAAGATTTCCCTACATTCGGGCGGCCAAGGAAGCAAAGGTTTATCGTATTATGCTTCTCTGTGAGAGAACTTTTTTTTTCGGATTCTTTGAATCCCGCTTTTTCCAATGAAGCCATGGCCTCATTTTTCAATTCGTCGATTCCCAGCTTGTGAATCGCCGATACTTTTATCGGCTCTCCGAATCCGAGTTCATATATGTTGAAGTGTTCGTAATCTACTTCTCTATCGCATTTGTTCGCCGCGAGCAGTACCGGTTTTTTTGCCCTTCTCAAGATATCTGCCGCTTGAAAGTCATCTACCGTTAGCTCCTGCATTGAATCTATTACGAAAATTATCAAATCGGCTTCCTTTATAGCGATTTTTGCCTGACTTTGTATATCGCTTTCAATGTTTTCTTGTTTTCCATATTCGAGTCCGCCCGTATCTACGAGCGTCGCTTCCAATCCGTTTAAATCAAAGTCTTGATAAATACGGTCCCGTGTTGTGCCGGCTTCTTTCGCGATTATTGCAAGACGTTTGCCAATGAGGCGATTAAAGAGGGTGGATTTTCCTACGTTTGGGCGGCCAACGATGGCCAGTAAGGGGGGCATTAGTTACGGATAATGTTTTAGTATCTAGAAGTTTAGGTAAATGAATGGATTTTTTCAAGTCTATATGTTAGTTTTATGGGCAGTTTAACACAAAAAATATGAAAAAGTTTGTTATAAGTTTTCTGCTGGCGTCACTAATGATCGTTTCTTTTGCGCCGGTGGCTTTTGGGCAAGGGACAGTGATGCCGACCACCGATAAGCTCTTGGGCGGTGTAGAAGATACTAAGGATAAAGATACGTGCATTGGGTTTATGAAAAAAGTCAACGAGAGTTTAGAACCGGAAAAAGACTTTAAGGACAATATAGGTGATGTGCTTGGATGTGCAATCAAGACGGGGCGTATAGAGCTTTGGATGATACCTTATTATGTTTTGTACATCATCGAATGGCTCCTTGGGCTTGCGGGGCTTATAGCTGTGGTGTTTGTGGTGATTGGAGGTTATCAGTATATTATTGGCGGGCTTACGGAAGAGAGGGATAAGGCGAAGAAGACTATTATGTACGCGGTTGGAGGGTTTGTTCTGGCATTGCTTTCGTGGGCGATTGTAAATTTGATACAAATGGCATTAACATCTTAGAATTATGGCAAAATCAAAATCTCCCCTGCATGGAATTATCCAACAAACACATAAGACTTTGCAGTACATGAAAGGTCATGTGGATAGAATCAAGAAAAGTTCTAAGAGCGCAAAGAAAAAACATTACTATCCCGCTTCTGTAGAAAAACGGGATGGCGTTGATTTGCATCTGTCTCCTGTCAGTGCGGCAAAAGCAACGTTGGCTGTTTTTGGAATTATCGCACTTGGATATTTTCTTATAGAGATAAGGAGTATTCTCTTGGTTTTCTTTATTTCCTTTTTGTTCTCCGCGGCGCTTGGGCCGGCTGTTAATTTTTTTGAAAGAAAGAAGATTCCCAGAGGTCTTGGTGTGATTATTGTGTATCTTATTATATTGGTTTTGTTGGGAATCATTGTGTCTACCTTGATTCCGCTCGCCGCATCACAGATTTCCGACTTGGCTTCCAGGGCCGGAGATATTGTACGGGCGCTTACTTCCGCTGATGGAAGTTCGTTCTTGTCACAGAAGCTTACTCCTTATCTGAATGAATTCTATGAAGGAATTGATGTTGACGAAATAGCCGCTCAACTGCAATCCGCTTTGCAGGTTCTTGCCAAACAACTTCTAACACTTGGCGGAAATGTTTGGGGTGCGATAAAGGTTATTTCCAATGGACTGTTTAATACCCTGCTTGTTCTTGTTATCACCTTTATTATGACTGTTAATAAGAGGTCAATAAATGAGTTCATACCAAGTTTGTTTCCTTCAAAACACGCTCCTTATATTTCTACGAAGCTTGCTGCGGTTCAGGAGAAGATTGGATACTGGGTGCGTGGGCAATTAATGCTTTCCACTATTGTCGGTCTTATCGTGTTTGTGGGTCTTACTGTGATTGGATTTGAGTATGCTACCACGATTGCGCTGATCGCTTTCTTTACGGAGCTCATACCTGTTTTTGGGCCGCTTATAGCGCTCATGGTCGCGATTCCTATTGCGATAAATCAATCGTTTTGGATGCTTCTGTGGGTGGGTATATTCTTCCTCATATTAAACTGGGTTGAATCCAACGTCGTCGTTCCGCTTGTGATGCGTAGCGCCGTTGATATCAGTCCGCTTGTAATACTATTTGCGATGCTTGTCGGAGCGCAGTATCTGGGTATTGTGGGGCTGATACTGGCCGTGCCGGTAGCCGCGGTACTTTCAATCTTTGTCAGAGATTATCTGTCTAGGCCGAAACGCGATTGATGATATCCAGGGTTTCTTTTGCGCACTTTTCCCATGAATACGGGGGTCTTTCTTGTTTGTGAAACTGGAGGGTTTTGAGTTTCTCTGCTATTTCATCGATGTTCTCCGGGTTTGCCAGCATTGCGTGGTCTTTTCCTATTTCCAGTAGCGAAGTCGTGTTTGAGACGAGTGTTGGAGTGTGAAAGTACATAGCTTCTGTCGCGGGAAGCCCAAATCCTTCAAACAGTGATAAATATATAAATCCTTTCGCGTTTTTCAGCAGTGCGGATTTGTCATCCTCGTCCACGAAACCTATGTATTGTATGTTTTCTCCGGTGATTGTTTTGTAGTCGCTAAAGATCCTTTTATTTTTTCTTCCCGCCACGACGAGGGTCATGTCTTTGAGGTTTGCTTTTTTGAATGCTTTTATGACGTTATTCGTGTTTTTGCGTGGCTCTATCGTAGATAGCATGAGGTAATAGTTTTTCGGAAGTTTGTATTTGCGCAAAATTACTTCTTCATTGGTTTGTACTTTCAAATGCTCCCCTCCTCCTTCATGCGTTACTGCGATTTTCTTTGGATCCACATTGTATTCTCTTACCAGGTCCTCTTTTGTATATGCGGACACCGCTATTAACTTGTTACTGCTTTTTATTTCTCTTTCAATGCCGAGCACATATTTGAACCATATTCTGCTTTTCCTCGAGAAATATTCCGGGAAATGTTTGAAGCAAAGGTCGTGTATTACTGTGATTTTTTTGGCTTTGCTTAATGGGGTCGGCCTCGGATCCGGGCAAAAGAATATGTCTACATCTTTTCCGCATTCTTTTTTTATTATTTTGTCGATTTTTGGATATTTAAAAAGTCTTAGGGAAAGGTTGAAAAGCCTGCTTGGGATGTGTGTATTTACGTAAATGACGTTTTCGTTTTCGTATTTAGGGATATTTGCGGAAATATCCCTGTGAGAATTTGTGTACAGAATGTAGGTATTTTCTTTGTCTATCTTCAAAAGTTCGTCTAGCAAACTCTTGGTGTATGTTTCGACACCACTAACATTACCTCTCATTATTGCTCGAAGATCGAATGCTATTGTCATTTTATGATGATTGGGTACAGCTTAGACGTTGAATTCACTTTCACGTGTTTCAGGTCTTTTAAGTTTGTTTTGCCGAGTGTGATGAGTAGTATCAGGTCTTTTTTGCCAAGTTTCTCGTGGTCTTTGCTTTGAAGTTTTTGGTTTAGGTCTAATGTGACAGAGCTTTTGAGTTTTTTGGCTAACATTTTATGCATTTCTTCTCCCTCTCCGGCTATTTCTGTACCTAGCGCTTCTTCCACCTGCTCTTTGGTCGACGCTTTGTTTGCCAAGTATTCATAAACGAATGCGAAGGCAATTCCTATCAAAAACCCCAGTACTAATGCAATGAGTTCGTTTTTGCCGAGTCCGGGCACTTTTGTTTCGTATTGAATTGTTGGAACCGCCAATTGGAATGAATGGCGGGTTTTGAGGTTGAATTCTTTCAGCTTCTCTTCCAGTACTTTTAATGTCTCTTCTGATACTTTTGTAATAGCTTCTTCTGAACTTGCGCTTAGTTCTACAACTACGTTTTCTGTTTCTTGTACGCGTCCTGTGATGCCAAAATCTTCTCCTGTTCTTTCTTTGATTTCATCAATCATTGCCGGGTTTTTTGTCCAGCCTTGCACTGATTCGGAAAATAGATCCGCTCCACGGATATCGTCATAGAGAGAAATCCCGTATTTGCTGGATGCAACCGTGAAAAAGAGGGTGGAATTGTACTTTGTTGTAGCGTAGTAGGTTGTGTAGACTCCTGAAAGAAGTGCGATTATCACTCCAAAAGCGATTATTTCTTTCCATCTTCGGAGCAATAGTGAGAGATAGTTTCTTAGATCCATAGTTTTATTTGTTAAATTCTTTCCATCTAGACCTTATGAAATTTACAATCTTTTGATCAAAAACGGAAGGACTAAATTTTTCTGCGTGTTTGCGTATCGCTGTTGGGTCGAATTCTTTTTCTGTTTTGATGAATTTTCCTATAGCTTCTTTTAATGATTCGACTGTTTGCTCTTTGAAAAAAATTCCTGTTTTTCCGTCTACTACCGTTTCGAGCGCTCCCCCGCCTTTGAATGCTATTACCGGTTTTCCGCATGCCATCGCTTCCAATGGAACGATTCCAAAATCCTCCAGCTGGGGGAATATTAGAGCTCTTGCTCTTTTAAGCAGTTCTGCAGTTCTTTCATCTGTTGTTCTGCCAAGAAATTCGATGTTCTTTTTTGCCATTTTCTTTAATTTGGGAAGTTCTGAACCGGCCCCTATTATTTTTATTGGAATTTCAAGCTCGTTGAATGCTTTTACGATTAAGTCGAACCTTTTGTATGGAATTAGACGGCCGATTGCTATGAAGTAGTTGTCTTTTTTCTTTGAGACTTCAAATCTGTCTGTGTTGACCATTGGGTATATGACTTCCGAATCTCTTTTGTAGTATTTCTTAATTCTTCTTTGTGTGTTTTTTGAGTTGGCGATAAAGTAATCTACTCTGTCTGCGGTCAGCTTATCCCACAGTCGGAGCTTGTGAAGCGGCCATTCCGCGAGTTTTTTTATTATTCCCGGGAGGCTGTATTGTTTGATGTATTCGTGGCAATTATCCCAAACGTATCTCATCGGCGAATGACAGTAGCACACGTGCATTGTCGCAGGTTTTGTAATAACCCCTTTTGCGCAGGCGTGCGAACTGGAAATCACAATGTCATATTCACTCAAATCGAAGTGTTCGAAAGCATATGGCATGAGTGTTATGTAAAGTTGATGCTTTTTCTTTGCCTTTGGAAGTTTTTGGATGAATGAAGTGTGAATAACCGCATCAGAAAAATTCTCCATATTCTTTTCGTTAAGAACGGACGTAAAAATACCCGCGTCCGGAAAGAGATTATGCAGTCTCAAGATAACTCTTTCTGCACCACCAAAATCGGTAAGCCAATCTGCGACAATGGCAATTTTCATGTAGGTTCATCATACGAATATCGAACCTAAATATCAAGACGGAAGGTTCCTTCTTTCATTCTTTTTACTTTCTCTTCTTCCTGGAATTTCTTAAACTCTTCTGTGTCCTTAAAATCTTTTTGTTTTTTTTGAGGAGTTTTTGTGGAAATGACGCTCTGATCTTTCATCTTATTTAGTCTTTCATTGGAAAAAACCGTGTTTAACACTTTTCTGTATGAGCTGTTTCGATCAAGCTTGTCGAGGGCTTTGGCTTTAAAAAGTTTGACCACATTATTTGTCGGATCTTTTTTTATAAGTCTTTCGCATGCGTGGATTACGTCCACGAATTTGTTTTCATTGAACCACATTCCGAGCAGTTCTACTACGACGTCTTCATCCTTCTTATCCATTGTGGATTTTGCTCCCGAGGCCAGTCCCGCAACTAAATCTACTTGCCCCGCTTTTCGTTTCAATAGCCAGAACAGGAACGCAAAGGATAATACGATGAAGATAATGACCGGAAGAATGATGTTGAGCTGAAGCAAGAAATTGAATGCGGCGTGCATCACGATTGCGATAATGAGTCCTTTTAAGATCATTTGTTCCTTGAATATTTCCGCCCCTGGGACGCGGAAAATTCTCTTTAGTATTCCGGTTGAAATACTTCTTTTTTGCATTGCTTTTTGCTGTTCCGTGTAGTCGATCGAGAATTTTCCGATTCCATAGTAGTAACCGAATATTCCGGAGAACACCATATGCGCCGCCGCTGTGAATATCGATCGGAATATGTATGGAACAATCAAGTCTTGCAGACCGCCTGCCGACCATATTTGGTAGAAGTATTTGATATTTTCCGCGAATGAGAATCCCAGTCCCGCAACGAAGCTGAATTTGATTGAATCGTTAATTGTTTTTATTAGCAGGGTTTTCTTATCCACCTTTCTGAGCATCATTTGCTTCACTATTTCTTCCAAAACACCAACTACTATGAATATTCCAATGAAATATGCGTGCTGATCTTGGATTGAATTTCCGAGGAAGCTAAAGATGTCGAATTGTACAGAAAAGAACCATATTTTGTCTAAAACAGCGGATATTGTTTCCAGGATCTGAGGATTTTCTATAAATCTTTGAACGAGTCCCAGTATTGATTTAGGTGTTTCCGGATTCCACAGGTTGTCCAGTATCCAAAGCGGCACTACGGCAAAAGCTCCTCCCAGGAATATTAATGCCAGTAACTTTCTGCCTTGTTCCCCCTTTTTAAACAGAAAACCAAGCCATATGGTGGCCGGTATTAAAGCAATTACAATGCTGATAACAATTTGAAGTGTTTGGTTGTCCATCTACCCATTTTGTTTCGTCAAAGCAAATTTAGCTTCGTCCAAAGTAGCGTAGCTTTGAACAAGCTGAGTGATTCCTACTACGTTTAGGATGTCTAGGATGTTTGGCTTTGGTTTTGCAAGTGCAATGGCTCCCCCACCCTCATTCACCTTTCCGTACCAATCGGTAAGATATCCGATAGACTTACTGTTCATGTACTCGAGGTTTTCAAGATCGAAAATAAGATTTAGCCCTTTTGGGTTCTGCTCGATCAAAGCGTAGATTTCTTTTGATTTTTCATCTACGTTGCTTTCATCGAGTTGTCCCTTGATTCTCACGAGCTTTATGACCTTACTTGGATCTTCTGATGCGACATCCTCAACTGTAATATTTGCTTCAGTCATTGTTGTTTATTGTTAATTTATATTCATTGTATTTATCTCCGTCTGTGGCTTTATTTCCAGATCTTCGTTTGATTCTTCTTTAGCCACTTCCTGTCCAAGGTTTTTCCTTACTATCACTTTTATACCTCCTTTTTCCGTATCTTCAAAATTTAGCTCATCTGACCAAGCTTTAACGATCATGGCAAGTCCCCTACCTCTAATTCCCTCCGGTTGATATCCCGGCTTGCTTCTTTCTTCTACGAGTTTTCTCAAATCTTCCGCTTTTGTACCGTTTTTTCCTGAATCTTCCACTGAAATTTCTATGTATTTCTCCGGTTCATACGTGAATAGGATTGTTATATCATCTCCTTCATTCGAACCGAATTCAATAGCGTTGTTACATAACTCATCTACGATAGATTGGAATCTGAAAGCCCACTGTTCTCCGAATGAAGTGGTGTTTTTGATCAGTCCCATCGTAAAATCTCTAATGCCTGACATGAAATACGCCGCAGTAGGCAACGTTATCGAGATTTTTGTTGTTTCTATTGATTTTTGTTCGTCCATAAATATTTTTTTGCTTGTATTATTATATCAAAAATAAGCCGACCTGTCAAAAGCCCCAAAGGCGGAATTAGTGCTTTTTTGAGTGATTCAGTATTACCAGGAAGAGATCTTTCACGAATTTTTGTTTTAATCCGTGTTTTACTCCTTTTTCCACTACTTTTTTGACAATTTCGAGTTCTCTTTGGGGGTCTATTCTTTTTAGGTTTAAATCTTTCTTTTTCTCCCAAATTTTCCTGCTTAAACCTAACCTTTTTTTGAGGATTTTGAGTAATTCTCTGTCGAGTTTGTCTATCTCTTTTCGGAGATCTTTTAATTCTTTCATTTTGTATGATTGTAATATAAATCATTTTAGCTTGCAATAATGGCTTTCTTATACTAGATTTCTTTCAGTTTATTATTTTAGTCTGTTTCCGGATTGTACTGTCCTTCCCGTCTTCAAGGGGCCCACGTACAAGATGAAGGAATTCGGGCGTTAACCTAAAAGGACTATGGATAAAGATCTGATCAAGAAGATGCTTGATGCCGGTGTGCATTTTGGGCATCGCACACAGAAGTGGAATCCAAAAATGAAGCCTTATATCTATGGGCAGAGAAAAGGGATTCATATCTTCGATCTGGAGAAAACTTATGAAGCTCTCCGGAAAGCTCTCGAATTTATTAAGAAACAGGTTTCAGAGGGCAAGGTTGTTTTGTTTGTTGGCACAAAGCCGCAAGCGCTAAAGATGCTTGCAAAGGCGGCTTTGGACACCGGTATGCCATACGTTGTTCACAAATGGATCGGTGGTCTTCTCACAAATTTTGACACTGTTAAGAAAAGGATTAAGTACTTGAAGAAGCTGAAGGACGAGAAGAAGTCTGGAGATTTTGAGAAATATACAAAAAAGGAAGGTGTCGAGATGTCAAAACAAATCGAAAAGCTAGAGGCGGCACTCGGTGGTGTGCAGGATATGACAAGTATGCCGGACGTTCTTTTTGTGGTTGATTCGATTAGAGATGATATTGCCGTCAGGGAAGCTCTAAAGCTAAAGATTCCTGTTATTGCTATAACGGATACAAATGCTGATCCAACGCCTATTTCTTATGTGTTGCCCGGCAATGACGATGCGATAAAATCATTGGAATTCTTCATAAATGAAGTCGCAGATGCGATTTTGGAGGCAAAAAAAACTAAAAAGAAATTATAAAGTATGTTATAGTCCTTCTTGGAAATTATTTTTAATTTAAAATCATGGAAAATACACAACAAAACCAACCTGAAGCTCAAGAGGAAAATGCTCCAACAGAGCAGACAGAGCAGAAGCAAGCTCCTGAAACTCCGGCAAAACCAAAGCCTCAAATCCCGCTTGATGAGAGAATTCTTGGAGGGCTTTGCTATGTTCCGTTCTTGACATTACTCACTTCTCCATTGGCTGTAATAAAGAAGCCAAAAAGTGAATATTGTGCTTTTCATGCCAGCCAAGGGATAGTTTTGTTTGTTTTATGGTTTGCTTCATTACTTGTTGCCGCTTTTGTACCACCTGTGATTGGCGGCGTTATCTGGTTGGTTCTGTTATTTGCCAGTTTATTTGGACTTTTCAAGGCTTTTACCGGCGATATGTTCAAAATTCCTGGACTTGCGGCAGTTGCTGTTCACATTCCTGTGCAGAAGTTCTTTGGAACCGTAAAGAAACAAGCCGGAATTCCTGAGGAAGGTCCGAAGCCAGTGGAGGCTCCGGTTGAGGAAGCACCTGCGGAAGCTCCTGCGGAGGAAGAGAAGCCGGCTGTGGAGGCTCCTGCTGAAGCTCCTGCTGAAGAAAAGCCAAAGGAAGAGGGCGAAGAGGGCGCCGAGCCCCCTCCGGCTGTAGCTGTATAAGTCTAATTATCTTTTGTCATGTCTGTAACTTTAGACCAGATTAAAGAACTCCGTGAACGTACCGGAGTATCAACAATGACTTGTAAGAAAGCTTTAGATGAAACGGATGGTGATATAGATGCCGCCATCGATCTGCTTCGTAAAAAAGGTGAGGCGAAGGCGGCTGATCGTGCTGATCGTTATACCGGCAATGGTGTTGTGGTTGTCAAAATCGGTGGAGGTAAAGCCGCTATACTTTCTCTGCTTTGTGAAACAGATTTTGTGTCCAGGGGTGAAGATTTTCAGAATCTTGCCGGCGAATTAACTGAAAAACTGTTGAGTGGTGAATATTCTGCAGATTCTGAGGAAGTTCCCGAAGCAATGAAAGACGCTTTTATCAAACTTGGGGAGAAAATTGTTGTTGGAGGCAAGAAAATTGTGGAAGGATCTACTCTCGGGTATTATGTGCATTCAAACAGCAGAATTGGAGTTGTTGTTTCGCTTGAAGGCGGCAATGAGGAGCTTGCAAAGGATGTTGCTATGCATTCCGCAGCTACGAATCCTTCATGTATTTCTCCGGAAGAAGTTTCTGATGGAACGGTGGCAAAAGAGAAAGAAATCTGGACGGAACAGCTTGCTCGGGAGGGAAAGCCCGCGGAAATTATTGAAAAGATTATGATGGGCAAGGAAAAGAAATTCCGCGAAGAAAATGCTCTTGTTAAACAGCAATTTGTAAAGGATCCTGAAAAAACTATTGAGCAGCTTTTACAAGAGGGTGGCGCGACTGTAAAAGAGTTTGTAAGGCTTGCGGTTTAATGGTAGTTTGTCCCCGCTATGTTCGACGATATTAAAAAAGCTGTGAGCGATATCAGGCTCGGAAAGGTTGTTATTGTTGTCGATGACGAGGATCGCGAAAATGAGGGAGATTTTGTTGTAGCCGCTTCCGCTATTACCGCCGAGAAGGTTAATTTCATGGCTAAAGAGGGGCGTGGACTGATTTGTATGCCTATCGCGAAGAAATACGCGGAAAGGCTTAATTTGCTCCCTATGGTTTCGGACAATACAGAGTCCACCGGGTGCAATTTTACGGTTTCGGTAGATTATAAGAAAGGCACGACTACGGGAATTTCTGCTTCCGATCGAGCAAAGACTGTGAAGGCTATTTTGAGCAAAGGGAGCAATCCGAAGGATTTTAGACGTCCCGGGCATATTTTCCCTATTGTTGCTCAGGATGGAGGTGTCCTTAAACGAGCCGGGCATACAGAGGCTGTTTGCGATCTTACTGCGATGGCTGGACTGCCTGCGGCTGGCGTGATCTGTGAAATTGCACGTGATGACGGGGAGATGGCCAGACTGCCGGATTTAAAGAAGATTGCGAAGAAGCACGGGCTTAAAATCATCAATATTAAGGATCTCATTGAGTATAGGAGAAGCAGGGAGAAGTTTATTGAAAAAGTTGCAGAAACCACTTTGCCTACTCCTCATGGAAAGTTTGATATGTTTGTGTATCGAAATCTTTTGGATGGATATGAGCATGTCGCTTTGAAGAAGGCCTACAAGGGCGTACCACTCGTACGTGTGCATTCTGAATGCATTACCGGAGATCTGTTCAAATCCGGCCGTTGTGATTGCGGTGTTCAACTTGAACTTGCAATGGAGCGGATCGGTAAAAAGGGCGGTGTTCTTGTGTATATGCGTCAGGAAGGTCGTGGTATTGGGCTGGTGAATAAATTGCATGCGTATAATTTGCAAGACAAGGGACTTGATACCGTTGAGGCCAATGAAAAGCTCGGATTTCCTAATGATCTTCGGGATTATGGTATTGGTGCGCAGATTTTGTCTGATCTTGGGCTGAAAAAAATAAAGCTTTTGACAAATAATCCGACCAAGGTTGTTGGGCTTGAAGGTCATGGGCTTGAGATTGTAGAAAGAGTTCCTATAGAGGTATCCCCTTCCAGTGGTAATCGTAAATATTTGAAGACGAAGAAAAATAAAATGGGGCATATTTTGAACAAAGTTTAAATGAAAGAACGTTTTATGAAGCGAGCGCTCAGCCTCGCACGTGAAGGGCTTGGCAAAACATCTCCAAATCCATGTGTCGGAGCTGTTTTGGTTAAATCCAATAGGGTTATCGGAGATGGTTTTCATGAAAAGGCCGGAAAGGATCACGCTGAAGTTGTTGCCATTAAAAAAGCCGGGGAAACTGCGCGAAACTCCACCCTGTATGCAACTCTTGAACCTTGTTGCCATCATGGAAAAACTCCTCCTTGTGTGGATGTGATTGCCAAGGCTGGTATAAAACAAGTCTTTGTTGCGATGAAAGATCCAAATCCGCTTGTAAATGGGAAAGGCATTGAGGCTCTCAGGAGGGCTGGAATAGAGGTCATGGTTGGGATGATGGAAGATGAGGCAAGGATGTTAAATCAGCCTTATATAAAGAATATGACGGCTTCCCTGCCCTATGTTGTGCTAAAGACTGCATGTACGCTGGATTTTAAGATTGCGGATGCAAATGGGAGGTCGAAGTGGATAACTTCAAAAGAGGCACGGCAATATGCTCGCGTATTGAGGTCTCATTATGACGCGATTTTGACTGGATCCGGGACTGTGCTTGCTGATAATCCGATGCTTTCCGCCGTAAATAAGCCGCTTCGTATTATTCTTGGGGAAAGTAAGATCCCTTCAAATTACAATGTGTTCAGAGACGGGAATGTGCTTGTTATCAAAAAGAGGGCGGATCTCAAAAAATTGCTGGAAGATTTGTGGAAGAAAGGTGTGCGCAGTGTTTTTGTAGAGGGCGGAAATGGGATTAATAATGCTTTTGTAAAAAGCGGCCTTGTGGATAAGTATTGCTTTTTTGTGGCTCCGAAGTACTTTGGAGATGGTCTGAATGCTTTTGACACTCCTCCCCCGAAATTTCTGAGGGCTTCTACCGCTGAAGTCGGCACCGACGAATTACTGGAGGGATTTGCTAAGCTTTATTGAAAATCTGCCGGTAGAGGTGGAAGGAGGATGAACCTCAGGACCGGCAGTGATTGCATTTTATTTAATGTCTTTTTTTGTGTCAAGATTTTAATTCGCGAATGCTCATTGCCTTCGTAATTTCTGCTGCGGCGAAGTAAAATCCTGCAGCGATCACTATTACCGCCATTGTGTTTAGCAAGAGATTTTCTGTGATCTCTTTGAGGAAGAAAGTTATAATTCCCATTGCGATGCTTATCAAAATAAATTTCGTTAACCTCTTTACGTCCAAAACTTGTCTGACGTCTTTACTTTTTAGTCCTGTTACAAATATGGCGAATCCTATTAAATTTGCAACAGCGGAGGCTATTGCGATGCCATATATCCCAAGATCAAGTCCAAATACGAGTGTAACTCCCAGGATAATGTTTATTGCCACAATTGCCGCCGTGAGTTTCATTGGAGTTCTTGTATCTTTGTATGCATAGAAAACGCGGGCTAGTAATGGGATTGTGGCTTGTCCTATAAGTCCACAGGCCATTATTCCGAGCATGTTTGCGGTTATGTGGATGTCACTCGCTGAAAACTTCCCTATTCCCAATATTAGTGTAACTATTTCTTCTCTTAGGACGATTAATCCCGCGATTGATGGAATTATGAAGAATAATATGTTCGTTAAGTTCTTTCTTACTGTTCTTGTAAGTTCTGAATGTTTCTTTTGGCCTGCCAGTGTGGAAAATGTCGCAAATGAGACTATGGCTATTGAAATGCCGATTATTCCCATTGGCAAACTATTTAGATTGTACGCGTAATTTAAAATTGCTACGGATCCGGTTGCCAGTGTGGATGCGATCAATGTCTCTATTACGAGATTTATTTGTAGTGAGGAAATGCTCAAAACTCTTGGTATTAACAGTCTAACCATTTCTCTGAAGTCTTCTCTTTTTCTGTCGAATATCGGCCTGTATTTAAATCCAAGCTTTACGATTGCCGGGACTTGTATGAGGAAATGCAGCAGTGCGCCTGTTATGACACCCGCTGTTGCCGCATATACTCCATATTGATCGCTCCAAAAGTATGCAAAAACTATGATACTTAAGTTGTACAGAATTGGGGCCAGCGCATAGTAAAAGAATTTTTTGAATGTATTTTGGATACTCTGAGCTATACTGCTCAACCCGAAGAAGATGGGGCTTAAAAGCATGATTCTCGTTACCTTTGCCGTGAGCTCCAGTTTTTCCGGATGGAATCCCGGGGTAAGAATCTTGACTATTTGCGGCGCAAGTATGAATGCGATTACGGCTAAGACCAAGAGGGCAACAGCAATTAAGTTGAGGCTGTTGCTGGCAAAGTCCCATGCCTCCTTCATTTTCTTCTTATCAATATATCTGGAGAATATTGGTATGAATGCTGTCGAAACCGCTCCTATTATGAGTACGGCAAACAGAAAATCCGGGATTCTGAAGGCCGCGTAGTATACATCTATATCAAATATTCCGGTTCCTTCAGATGCCCCGAATTTCCCCGCTAATATTCTGTCTCGTACAAGTCCCAGTACCCTGCTCAGCAACGATGAAATTCCGAGCAGTACCGCTCCCGGGATTAGTTTCTCTATTTTGTTCAATTTTCCCATGCCTTGTAATTATCCTGGTTAGGCTTCGATTTATCAACCTGTAAATACGTGACAATGGGGTTTGGATATGTTATAATATACATAAATAAAAATAGATATGGTTAGTAAAAGAGCCAAAGAAACGTTTCTGACCCGATTTTTGAATGTGAAGTCGAACGAATTATCGCGTGTTTGTGCGTGCTTCTTTGTGAAGTTCTTTTATAGATTTGGGTTTGTCGTGGGATGGACTGTCATAATTGCTCTTTTGGTTAGTAATTATGGGATCAAGTATTTACCATTTCTTTTTATGGCCAATGGTCTTTTTATCCTGGCAAGCGGGACTGTTTATACCAGATTGGTTAGTAGATTTAAGAATTCCCACCTCATCATTTGGACGGTTCTTACAGCGTCTGTTGTAATTCTGCTTGCGACGCTTTTGATGAAAAATAGTAATGTTTTCATCTTTCCGGTTTTGATATTCGCTGAATCATTCTTTTTGTATCAGCTTAATATCCTCATCGCCGCGTTTGTCGAGAGATTCTTCACTCCGCTTTCGAGTCAGAGGACTTTCCCTGTTATAGAATCTGCTGATACGGTTGCAATTCTTCTGGCCGGTATTGTTTTAGCCACGTTATCTGAGATTGTTGAGCCTCATAATTTTTTGTATTTGTGGATTTTTTCGATTTTGATGATTGTGCCGGCGCTTTCACTGGCTAATAGGTATTTGGGGGGGGGATATTCAGAAGAAATTTCTGAGGCCCAAAAGAAAAAATCCACATTCATAGACATTCTTGTTAAAGGGATTGGAAGGTCGAGAAAGACCCCGTTTTTGGCTACGTTGGTGTTTATAGTTCTATTTCAGTGGCTGTTTTTCAGCCTGATGGAATTTCAATACACCAAATCGATTTCCGCGTCTGTTATGTCGGATATGGACTTGCCTCAAACGGTGAGTTCTTATGAGCACGCTCTCGTACACGCGTTGGGATCGCTGCAGATTCTGTTTGGTGGGTCCGCTTTATTCATACAGGTTTTTGCCGGAAGCAGGATTATTGCAAGTCTGGGAGTTGTTTCAAGCATACTTTTATATCCTATGGTTGCTTTTTTAAGTGTTCTTGGACTTACACTGAATTTCTCATACTTAACGGGTGTATTTGCAAAGAACAATACGGAAATGACGAATGCGATTTTTAAAAATGCCTATCATTCGGCTTTTTATATACTGCCCGATAAGTCCAGAGAATTGAGCAGGGAGTTTTTAGATGGTTTTGTCAGGCCGTTCTCCGCGATTATCGGAATGTCCATAATCGTTGTTCTGCAATTTTTGTTTAAGGGTGAAATGCTTTTACTGACAACAAATGCGGCTTTGGCTATTACCGCCGTATTTATGATGGGGTATGTGCTTCGATCCCGAAAGCAATATACCCGTTCGGCGGTAGCTTTGCTTTTTGACGAAAATTCCTCGGTTCACGATAAAGAAGATGCTGTAGAAATATTGATGCAAAAGGGTCACAGTGGCGTTTTTGCAATATTTTCAAAAGCTCTCAGTTCGGATTTGTTGCCGGAGAAAGTTAAAACAAAGATTATAGATATTCTTGCGAATTTGGATTACAACTCGTCATGTGAATACTTGGCTCATTTACTTTTATGTGACGATAAGGTAGTATCAAAAAAGGTATTTCCCTTGATTGAAAACAAAATACCAAAGAACATACTAAGACATATAAAAACATCACTAAACAAAAAATGACGTTCATAAAACAAAGTCTGATTTGGAAGCTTATCATCCACTTTTTGATCCTGCTTGGGCTGATCGCGGGGTTTGTGTATTACCTGGGATATGTTAAAGAACCTTTTATATCGGTTGAGTTGGCTGCAATTATCATCGGGGCGGTTTTGGTACTTTATTTATTCTGGGTCTACTTTGTTGTTGTGAAGCCAATGAGATCCATCCTGAAACAGATGAAAGCCATGGTTACCGGCAGGTCTTTCAAAAAGGTGTACACAAAACGTACTGATGAAATTGGCATTTTAGCTTTTTTCTTCAATAAGATTACAGAGAGTCTTTCGAAAATCTCCGGAACTGTGAAGGAAGGGAAACGCATGGCGGAAGAACTAAGTGTTGCCGCTCGGCTGCAAACTGATATTTTGCCTGAAAAACCGCCTGTTGTTCCGGGGCTTGAGGTGGTTGCCAAGACCAGGTCTGCTGTAGAGGTTGGTGGTGACAACTTTGATTTTGTTGACTTCGATGGAGGAAAGAAAACCCTTATGTATATAGGTGATGTAACAGGCCACGGAGTGCCTGCCGCTCTTGTGATGACTATGGTTCATACGCTTGTTTCTATTTTTTCCGAGCTTAGAAATAATATCTACGACATTGTTGTGAGCGTAAATAAACAGCTCAAGTCTCGTATTCGATCCACCATGTTTATGACAATGGTGGTGCTCAGTTGGGATCACGAAGCTCAAAAGATGACATATGTTGGCGCCGGGCATGAATACCTTCTTGTATATAGAGCTGACAGTGGAGAATGTGAATCCATTAAGGCCGGAGGTATAGCTCTAGGGATGGTTCCGGATAATTCAAAAATTGTTAAAGAGCAGGAGTTGAAGTTGAATGTAGGAGATGTAGTGGTTTTGTATACCGATGGGATTGTGGAGGCAAAGAACGAGCAGGAAGAAATGTTTGGACTTTCCCGGTTAATTGAAAATATCAAACGTTTTGCAGCGGAATATTCTCCGGAGGGAATTTCTTATCATACAGCCACTGAATTTTCCAGGTTTGTTGGCAATGCATTGCAGGCTGATGACATCTCTTTGATTGTGATAAAAAATGTTGGAAAAGGTAAAGAGCAGGCCGCGGATAATATGAGGTGGGGACAAGGAGAAGGAAAGAAGATATAATTCACATCGATAGCCATTCGGGGAGATATTTTGGCGGTTTTATCCCTTCCATTCTTTTTACTGTTTCCAGGTCCTCCAGCGAAAATTTCCCCATGTACAGATCTTTTATGTCGCCTTTCTCTTCTACGTATTTTTCAATCTTCCTCATGCCGGTATAGTAGATGAGGTCTTTTGTGAAACACCCCGGTTTACTTGTGTCTGTGAGTCCTCTTTTTACTTTTATCGCTGTTCTAAATGCTCTTTCTAATGGAATATTTCCTTGAAGTAACTTTTCAAAAACTTCTACGAATGATTTCTCTTGTGCTTCTGCGATAGCGATGACCAGCGCGAA
This sequence comes from Patescibacteria group bacterium, assembly GCA_018826445.1. Classification (GTDB taxonomy): domain Bacteria; phylum Patescibacteriota; class Gracilibacteria; order UBA1369; family JAHKBB01; genus JAHKBB01. The sequence goes on from JAHKBB010000049.1 coordinate 21,079, forward strand.
TGCGCGGTAGTTTTGTTTGTCTCCATAATGCAGGCGTTTTGTCACATTGTATATTGCGAGACCTTCTTGAGTCTCCATGTAGTTCGCCAATCCTCTGTTAAATATTTCGTATGGTTGATTCTTTCCGTTTTCCGCCGTAAGAATGTGAGTTTCAATTTCGTGGACTATAAGCGCTTTTATTCGTTCTTCGCTGAAAGTTGCGTCTTTTCTCAGTAATAGCCTGTTTCTTTTTCCGGCTGTACAGTCCGCTACCAAGTCATCTTTGAGTTTTGCTTTCCAATTTTTTAATTTGTATTTTTTGAACACTTCATCAAACCTCTTTTTTACTTCATCAGCTTTCATCGTTCCTTCCATGTCTTTTGGGATGGAGTCAATTTTTTTCATTTTAGCTTCAACTTCCTCCAGCACTTCTCTTCCCGGTTTGCCAAACAGGTCTATGGATTTCTCCGTAAATTCGTCTTTTCCTATGCTTTCCATTAGGCTTACCTGCCCTTTGAGTTCCTCTACTTTTGCTTGGAATACTTTGCCAAGTGCGGTGTCGTCTGTTTCGATCTTCTCGAGCTCTTCGTACACCTCGCTTGGATCAAATCTAAGTTCCGGATACTTGAATTGCGGATTGTATTTGAAATCTTTAAAGAACTTCTTTTTCTCTTCTTCCAAATTTGTTGGACGCAAATGGTATAACAACTTCAATTTACTTGAAACATCCACTATTTGTTGATCTATTTCGTAGTAATTCAATTCTTTCTTTATTCTTTTGGATTCTTTTGAGATTTGAATGTCTTTCACAGGTGATTTGGATGGGTCTATGAGAAAATCTTTGAGATCCCTGTTTCCTATGATTATTTTATATTTTGTATTTTTTAATGGTTCTACATCCGCGATTGTTTGAGTTCTTTTGCTGCGGATCGAAAATTTTAGTTTCAGTGTGGATTTCTCATCATCGTATGCATCGTGATTTTCGAGTAATTTCATTTCATCCGCGAACTGTTCGTCTATTACAGTCCTTTCATAATTTGTGTTTATTGCGGCTTTTATTTTTACAGTGCCTTCACCCAAGATAATTTCTATTTCCTCTTCTGCACCTATGATTTCCTTGCCCGTTTTGTGAGCGAGTTCTTTTTCCATCACATTTCCGAACATATCCTTCGCAATCCTAATCCCCTTCTCCGGTGTAGTGACTTTTACGCCTTCTATTCGCTCCAATCTTCTACGCAGTGGTGCTAAATTCGCTATTTGCACGCCCAGTCCCGCTCTCGCGTTTATCTCTATGAGCAGTGGTCCCGATGTTTTGTCTAGAGCTATGTCTGCTGCGAGATATCCAAGGTTTGTCGCAAGTTGTGCTTTTGAAGCAATCATCAGTATTTCGTCCCAGAATGGGATCTTTGTTCCTTTTATCTTTCCAACTCCCGGGATCTCATCAATAATCTTGTGTTTATACGCCACGTATGTGACTTCTCCTTTCGCTATGTCTATTCCGGCGCCTATAGCTCCTTGATGCAGATTTGCACGTCCACCGGATTCTTTTGTGGGAATTCTGAGCATTGCCATTACCGGGATGAGATTGTGGACCACCACACGTATATCCGGAAGTCCTTCGTACGCAAATTTTCCTATGGAATCATGACTTATTATAAGTTGCTCAAAAAATGCAGAGTCAGAAACGTTTGAAATAGAGAATCGTCCATCCAATATATCTACAATTTGATCATTCAGTTCTTCTTTGGTTATTTTTTCTCCATTAACCTTTATCCAGTGACTTCCTCTTTTGTTAATTATTGGGATAATCCCCTCACCTCCGTACCCAAAATTTGGTTTTAGGGCGAAGCTATTTGGAAGTTTTTCCATCTCAAACTTCTCGAGTTCTTCTTTAGACTTTATTACTCCATACATCTTTGGAACTGGAATATCACGAGCCTCCAAGAACTTTTTTGTCTTGATCTTGTCGTCGGCGAGCTCGACCGCCTTTTTTTTATTATACGGCCTAATATATAAAAGGTTTCTCGCGTTGATGCCTAAAATTCCGTGAGTTTTAAAAAGCATGGTTATTCTTCAATATGTCTTAATATTTCTCTGAATCTGACGTATTCCAGGATCCTGAGTCCCGTCCAGCGCCCGAGAAGGATATTTATTATGAGTATCAAGAAGATCAGTTCCGGATATGCCAGCATTAGGTTTTTAACAAATTCCCATTGTAGTGTGAACAAGCCAAGGTCTATTGCCCCTCCTACGACGAAGTATGCAATTATTGACACCAAAATCGTTTCTCCCATCAGTACCATTGCGGATAAGAATCCTCTTTCGCTCTGTGCGTTGATGAATTTTTCCGAGAGCGTACTCATTATGAGGATTGGGAATATTGCAAGTGCGATAAACTCTGCATCAAACCAGTTAAAGTAGATAGTTATAATAAGTAGTGCGAAAATTGTCAGCGACACAAATGTCAGAACTATCGCCATTTTAGGTATGAAGAGCAGTCTCGTTTTGCGAAGCGCGTGTCTCGCCGCACCTCCCATTGCCAGTACTATCATAAATGTAATAAGTCCGAATTTTAGTCCCAGTATGAGTAATGCAAGAGTGATAATTGATGGAGAGTAAATACCGAATGTTGTTATTCCAACCAACTGCCGCATAAATGCCACTACGGTTGCAATTATTGGGAGTAGTAGTATGAGAATGACTGTGTTGTCCGGGATTCCACTTTCAATTAGGAAATTCACGAAATATGACATGAAATTCCATGGATTGAGTCTTCCGGATTTACTGTCGATTACCTTGTGTGGGTACCCTTCTTTTTCCAGTTTTTCCATGAATTTTTCCTCTGATGTGCTTTCGATAAGAGGGTATATGGCCGATTCCGTGATTATGAGAATTTTTTTCGGCTGCAGAAGTGGGAATTGCCTTTCTATTCTGGAAGAAGTTATTCCTATGTCGCTTGCTATGACAATTACCACCTTTTCCGTTAATTTCTGGTTGCTTTCTTTAAGAAATCTGGAAAGAGCATTGAGTCCTGCATTTCCGTTTGTCCAGACTATTATCTGTTTTGCTTTATCTACAATTTTTGTATTTTCTTTCAGTCTTTTGGCCAAAATTTCCTCCGAGATAAACTCCGATGCGCTCCCAAAACTTTCGATTTCTTCGATGAACACCTGTTCATCCGATGCGTAATTTTTTATGCCTTGTATTCTATTTTGTTCTTCGGTCTTGTCGGTTAAAAGTATGGTCAATTTTCTATATACATGCACTCGATGAGCGGCTTCAGCAATTAATTCTCCGTTTTGGCGAATTGAAAGAGCCACATTATACAGTTGTGGATCTCTATATGTGTGTACGACCTCTATCCCTTCGTCTGCATTACCGTCTCCGAAACTCCATTCGTACCGCACAGTTTCTTTGTCTACGTCTTTCAAATATGAGTTTGAAGCATCAAATATGATGTTTCTTCCGGTTTCCACGCTCGTATCCGCCTGAATCACAGCTTTTATTATTGGTTCCTCTGTTTCTTCTTCTATCACACCTTCTGCGTATGCGGCCGGGACGAGAAATAATGCGGTTATAATTGTTGTGAGTAATGTTGTGAATATTTTTTTATACATATGAGAGCCATTTATTGTATTTTTTGATTCTGCCGTGTACGGCATCAAGGTATGTGGATTTGATTAATTTTGTTACTGGGTTTTTTGCGGGAAGTTTTTTGTTATCTATCTTTTCCACCTCCGTTATTTCTGCCGCTGTCCCCGCAAGAAATATTTCATCAGCGTTTTTCGATCCGTTTACGCTTATAATCTTTTCCAAGAATTTAATATTATTGTCTTTTGCTATGCGTTTAACGCATTTTCTTGTAATGCCCGGTAAAATGTTTTTCGCCTTTGGGGTAATGATTTTTCCGTTTTTCACTATGAAAATATTTTCTCCCGGTCCTTCCGCAATCTTTCCGTCTCTGTCTAGTAAAACGGCTTCATCGAATCCCCTATTACGCACATCCATGCTTGCCAGAATAGAATTTACGTAATGCCCGCATGCTTTTGCTTTAATATTCGTCTCACTCGGGTCGAATCTTCTGTATTTGGAAATTCCCACTTTGATCCTTTTGTCACCCAGATAACTTTCAAATGGCGCGACTATTATCGCTACATGGACAGAACAGCCTTTTGGGTTTAGCCCTATTTTATCCGCTCCAAGAAATACGATTGGTCTGATGTACCCTTTCTTTAATTCGCTCTTTTTTATCAGTTTTAAAGTTATTTTTGCCAGCTCCTTTTCCGTATATGGAATTTTTAACTCAAACACTTTTGCTGAACTTATCAGCCTTGCCATATGCTCCTTAAGCTTAAATACCGCAGGTCCTTTTTCTGTATTGTAGAAACGTATACCTTCAAACACTCCGCTTCCGTAATGCAGTGTGTGAGTCAAAATGTGGATTTTGGCTTTATCCCAGGGGACAAATTTCCCGTCCAGGAATATAGCTTTAGTCTTTTTCATACGAGGGGGATACTACCATTTTTTATAGGTTTAATCAACAACCCTGGAGACAGCCATAAAACAACTTCTTGAATCCGTCAATTCTTGTGAATTGAGAAATTAACGGTTTTGAGGTATAATTCTATGAAAATAAACAAAAAGGAATTATGTTTTCGAAGTTTATGAAAATTTCATTTCTGTCCGCAGTCACTCTATTTATGACTGCGGGTACCGCATACGCGGCTTCACTTGCTCCGGATGTTACTGCTATAGATACCATTGCCGGATTTGGAACCACATTAGAAACAGGTAACACTTTGCCTAATAGAAACCTTTCTCTTTTCCTTGAACATCCGGATGGAACAAAGGAAGTTTATGAAGTTAAAACAGACGGCACGGGTAGCGCCAGTTTAGATATTTTTGGAGAGGATCTTACAAAAGCCGGTTTATACACAGTTTATTCCAAGTATGACAATGTTCTTGGCGATGAGAGTACTTTTACCGTTTATCCGGACGAAGTTTCTTCCGCCAAATCCACCGCAAATGCGGCGCAAAGAACTGCGGCTTTGGACAATCCGATTCTTTTGACGGTTAAGCTCAAGGATCAGTATGGAAATGCTGTAAGAGGTCATGAGGTCACAGTTATCTCTAGTCGTGAAGAAGATACGGTTTCCACAGTTGGCGGGAAGCCTTATACAAGTTCGACTGGAGAAGTTCTGTTCAATGTAGAGTCAAATGAGCCTGGAGTTTCTGTTTACTCTGTGTTTGATACGACTTCGGGAAAAGTTTTGAAGAATAGACCGGAAGTTTATTTCGAAACCGAATATTCCAGACTTTCGTATGCCGGTGGAGATTATGACAATTTGGTAGCGGACGCTTCCACCGTTAGTTATCTAGCCATTGAGGGTATTAAAAGTCCCGTTGCTTTGAATAAAAATATCTCATTCACTGTCACGGCATATAATGCTGGTGACAAGGTGGTCACAGACTATACCGGTACTGTCCATATATCCGCTCCCGGCGAAAATGGAAATATGGTTGAGCTGCCTGAAGTAGATTACGTGTTTACAAAGGATGACCTCGGATCTCATACATATAGTCTTGGACTTAAATTCCTTCAGGAAGGGTTGTTTTCTATAGAAGCCATCGATATTGACGATCTCAGTGTGACGGGGATGATAGATGTTACTGTTGGGACCGGGGTTAAACCGTCTGTGGGAGCACAAATTGCGGGTGAGTATAATTTTACTTTAACTTCCCCTCTTCCCGCTACGTATAGCCAGACCGTTCAAACTTTGGCTGGAAGTGCTCCTCCCGGATTCACTATCGGGTTTTATGATAACGATGAGGAATTTGGATTCACGGAAGCTGATGCAGATGGAAATTACACATTTGAAACAACTCCGCTTGCGGAGGGAGAACATACCCTTTTGGCGGTACTTTTGGATGAAAATTTTGAAATTATTGCAGAGGTCGATCCGGTGACTATTGTTATAGACGCTTCTGTTCCTCTTGTAGATAGTGTTGAGATTCTTCCTATAGGAGATGTTGAGCCCGGGTCTTCACTGACTGTTACGGTTCATACTGAAGAGGGATTAACTTCTGTAATTGTAAAGATTGGTACTGAAAGTGTTACATTACAGCCTACCGCTTCGGCTTCGACTTATACCGGGACTGTGAATGCTCCCGCGAAGGCGGGCGCGTATGATGTTACGGTCTCCCTTACCGATGCTCTTGGAAATGAAGCTTTATATGACGGCCAAGGAACCGTAACCGTGTTGCATGGCGGTGCCCTTGAAGGAGGATTTAATGTGATCGGTGTCTCTGTTATCCCATCTGATTCAAAGGTAACTTTGATTTGGAAGGTGGCAGAAAGCCCGGCTGGAATCAAAAATTACAGAATTTATTATGGAACTGACCCGAATTTACTTACGTATGCGGTAGATACGTTCGCAAATTCACCAACTTGGTATATTCCAAATCTTCGGAACGGGACTCCACATTATTTTGCGGTAACTGCTATCGACAGCCTTGGAAATGAAAGTCCGCAAATGAGCGAGATCGTTGAATCCACTCCATTTGTCACAGAAACATTTCAAGGGCTTAATCCGGTTCAAGATCCCCTCAATCCTGGTTCATACTATACATACTTTCCCGCTCAGACGGGACCGGAAATTCTTTGGATCGTTGTTATTGCGCTGTTTGTATCTGGACTTTATTTCAGCATAAAAAGAAGGTAGAATTCGGTTCGATGAATTCATTTCCCTACTTTCTCATTACGTTTGTTCAAACTTTTGTTGATATTATGAGTGTTCTCATAATAGTACGTGTTCTTATGAGCTGGTTTATGGCGACCGGACGCAGGGCTCCGGGGCGATTGACGCAAATTGTTTATGATGTAACTGAGCCCGTAATAAAGATCGCGAAAAAGGTTCCGCATAGGATTGGGATGATTGATCTATCCCCGATAATCGCGCTTATTGGGCTTGATCTGGCGGGATATTTCTTCATACTTTTACTTAGAGGATTATGATTCAAATTCACAATACTGTTACAAAGAGCAAGGAGAATTTTGAGCCTTTGGAGGAGGGAAAGGTTAAGGTGTACGTGTGCGGACCAACTGTGTATGATGTCGGGCATTTGGGGCACGGTCGAAGTGCGGTGGCTTTTGATGTTGTGCGTAAATACCTTCAGTACAAAGGATATGATGTGATTTTTGCATCAAATTACACAGATATAGATGACAAGATGATAAATCGAGCGAAGGAAGAAGGTATTGCAGTTGAAGAACTTGCGAACAAGATCATTCCGGAATACGAACGGGATTATGCCGCGCTTGGAATTGCCAAGCCGGACATTCAACCGAAAGCTACCGAATATATGGAGGCGATTGTGGAGCTTATCAAAAGACTTAACGAAAAAGGATACACCTACAGCTTGGATGATGGGGTTTATTTCGATGTTTCCCGGTATGAGAATTATGGAAAATTCTCGGGACAGAATCTCGAAGATCTTCAGGTTGGAGCTAGAGTTGAAGTGGATGAAAACAAGAGAAACCCTTATGACTTTGCTCTTTGGAAGTTTAAGAAAGAAGGTGAGCCTGCTTGGCCAAGTCCATGGGGGGAGGGTCGTCCGGGATGGCATATAGAGTGCAGCGCTATGGCTTGGAAGGTTTTAGGTGAGAAGTTTGACATCCATGGCGGCGGGCTGGATCTGAAATTCCCTCATCATGAGTGCGAGGTCGCGCAGACCAAGGGTGTGTTTGGAGACGATTCTTTCGCAAAATACTGGATCCACAACGGATTTATTCAAATTGACAATGAAAAAATGAGTAAGAGTCTTGGGAATTTCTTTACGCTAAAAGAAATCTTCGGAAAGTATGACCCACAGGTTGTTCGTCTGATGTTCTTGCAAACTCATTACAGAAATCCTATTAATTTCTCTGACGTACTTTTGGAACAGGCAAAGGCGGCACTTTCCAGGCTACATGACTTTGTCAGGAACTTGAAAAATCATACTTCAAATAGTAATGATGAATTCGAGTATAACGACGAGATGCTTAAAATTCCTTTTGAAAAATTTATGGATAATGATTTTGACACTTCCGGCGGATTTGGGGTTGTGTTTGAATTTGTTAAAGCGGTTAATACCGCGCTTGATTCCGGATCGAAAGTTGATGTGGATGTCATTTTAAAAGCTTTAAAAGAAGTCGATTCGGTGCTTGGTGTTATTTTTCCTTTGAAAGAAGAATCTATCCCCGAAAATGTTAAAAAGCTTGCGGATGAGCGTATCGCAGCTAGGAAAAACAAAGATTTCGAAAAATCGGATGACCTTAGAGACAAGATATCTGAGGCCGGATACACTGTTGAAGACAGCGCTGATGGGTATGTCCTTAAGCCGAAGCTTTAATCTCCCATATGTCCCCTGCTCCCATTTTTATTATCACATCGTATTTGGCAGCGGTTTTTTGGAGTATTTTTTCTGTGTTTTGAAGTCCACCGCCGTATCTGGCGTTATTTGAGACTTTATTTATTTCTTCGACCAGGTCTTCGGGAGAAATGGCCGCAACGTCTTTTTCGGTGTCGCGGACTTCATATATATTTGAAATTACAACTTCATTTACGTCCTGGAATGATCTTGCAAATTCATGTAGAAGCTCTAAAGTTCTGGAATATTGGTGTGGTTGAAATATACATAGAACCTTTGCTTCCGGCCATTTCTCCCGCGCCGCGCGAAGAGTGGCTTTTATTTCCGTTGGGTGGTGGGCGTAGTCGTCTATTACTATTGTGTTCCCTATTTCCTCTGTTATTTCGAATCTTCTCCATGTACCTTTGAATTCCTGTAGAGACGTGGTCGCTGTATCAAAATCTATACCTAGTTTGCCTGCAAGTTCCATCACCAGACCTGCGTTCTTTCTGTTGAAGTCACCCGGTATTTGAAGATCGAATGCGAATTCTTTAGAGCTTGTTATTAGTTTCCCATCTTCCGGAAGCTTTGCGATAAATTCGTCGAATGCGTTTTTGTAGTCTTCAAAGTCCTTGTAATAATCCGGGTGTTCGTACTCTACGTTTGTGAGAACAATTATGTCCGGATACAGGTGCAAAAATGATCTTCTGTATTCACATGCTTCCACAATCAACCACTGTGACTTCCCTACTCGATAATTTTTATTCCCAAGTTCCTTCATTTTAGTACCGATGACTACAGACGGGTCCAATCCAGCATCGATGAAA